>NZ_CAWUDL010000078.1:0-31773 GCF_963920945.1 Anabaena sp. CCY 9402-a | reverse complement strand
TGTAAGTGAACAATTATCACTTTACCTTGCTTTTGTTCTTAACCGAGAAGTATTGTGACCGACCGACGGTCGGAGACCATCACCTACTGTGCTAATATTTTAGATACCAGAGTGGAGAAAACGCTGCAAAAATATTAACTTCAATTTCTCTGATTTCCAGTAATTTCCTCACAAGGAGTATAAGCAATGGATTCATTGCTGCATAACCCGATCGCAGATATGTATGGGTCACAATTTCTATTGTTTTATGGCTCTGTCATTGCTATTACACTGTTAGCCTGCTGGCGGTTGGTGCAAGATCCCACTAAAAATCAGCCTCTGCGGTTAATTCCATCTGTTCCAGACCCCTACGAAATTGCTTATTTGCGTTTCCAAAAAGCGGGAATTGCTTATGTGGCATTATTTAACCTACTTGTGCAAGGTTATTTGCAAATTAGTGAAAAGTCCATTAGCCACGCACCCAATCATCCGGATATTTCTCCATTAAAACCAATAGAACAGGAAGTATTTCAGAAATTTTCCGTACCTAGTGCAGCCATAACATCTTTAACGTCGGCAACCCAGAGTGTAGAATCATACTGCCATATCTATGAAGGGCAACTGCACAATGAACAATTGTTGTCTGCTGCCAATTGGCAAGAATGGAAGATGAAAGTTGCTTTAATTGGGGGGATGATTATTTTTAGCCTTGGTGGTTATAAGCTAATTATTGCTTTAGCTAAAGGACGGTATAACGTCGGCTTTCTGATTATTATGGGTGTAGTTTCTATTATCTGGCTTTTTGGGCAAGTTAATGGGCGATCGCGTCTGAGTTATCGGGGATACAAATATCTGCAACAACTTGAGGAAGCATTTGCGCCATTAAAGTCTAAAACCAAAAATTTCGGTGTCTGTTCGGCATTGGAATACAACTTACTGATAGCACTTTTTGGCATTTATACTCTAAAAGGAACTACTTACGACTCATACTATCAAGCATTCTTTCCCCCAATAATCTATAGCACAACTAGAACAACTAGCAGCCGCAGCACCTCTTCCGGTAGTTCTTGCAGTAGTAGTTCCTGCGGTGGTGGTTGCGGTAGTTCCTGCGGTGGTGGTTGTGGCGGTTGTGGAGGTTAGACGCAGTGCTGGCTGATTTACCAACGTTAGGCGTGGGGTTAGGTTTTCGCCAACCCTGCAAAAGTGATTTGTTTCTCAACCGCCAACAGGTTGATTTTTTGGAAATTGTGGCGGAACACTATTTAGATACATCTTGGCAACAACAACAAGAGTTGGAATTATTAGCCAGTCATTTCCCCATCATTCCCCACGCTATCAATCTATCTTTAGGCAGTGCGGAGGGTGTAGATACAGATTATCTTCGCCCACTAGCAGCACTAATTAAGCAACTTAACCCGCCTTGGTGGAGTGAGCATATTTGTTTTACTAAAGCAGGCGGGGTTGATATTGGGCATTTGTCTCCATTACCTTACACCAAAGAAGCGGTACAAGTGCTTTGTCGCAACATTGCAAAAGTGCGACGCTGGATTGATGTGCCATTAATTCTGGAAAATATTACCTACATGGTGACACTTCCCGGTGCAGAAATGACCGAAGCCCAATTTTTGGCAGAAGTTGTTGAAAATGCTGATTGTGGCTTGTTATTAGATGTGACCAATCTCTACATCAATGCTGTGAATCACGACTATGATGTGCAGGCATTTTTGCAAGATTTACCTTGGGAACGTGTCGTCCAATTGCATTTTGTGGGCGGACATTGGCATGATGGCATACTAATTGATAGCCATTCCCAATCAACACCCTCCCAAGTGTGGCAACTTATTGATGAGGTTGTGGCGCGTGTAGCGGTAAAAGGGATTGTTTTAGAACGAGATGAAAATTTACCAGCTTTTGCAGAATTGACAGGAGAACTGCAACAAGCGAGACAAATTGGTAGGAGACATGGTAGATGGGTTTAGAAACAACCCAGCAAGTCCTCGCCCAACTTTACACTAATACGGAGTTGAGAGAACGTTTCTTTGCTAACCCCCAAGCCGTTGGTTTAGAGATGGGACTGAATTGTGATGAAGCGCAGCAGCTAGCACAACTTTCAGCACAACAGGTGAATGTGTTTGCTAATTCTTTAAAGTGGAAGCGGTTAGGAGAGGTGCGGGAGTTGTTACCACGCACTGCTAAGGAAATGGGTAAAAATTTTACTACCTTGTTTTGGCGATATGCGGAAACCCCTATACCCCAAGGTATGAAAAAACATCGCCAAGATGCGATCGCTTTTGCTAACTTTATCATCCAAGTTACTCAAACCGAGGGGATTGAGCCAGCTTACATAGGCGATTTAGTGCGCTATGAAAAAACTTGGCTGTTGACTTACGACTCAGCTATCTGCTGGAGAATTTGTTGGTTTGGTTATGCTATTCATCAAGACTTTAGCAAAAAACCAGCGATCGCTATTTGGCTGCGCCTAGGAAAACGTTCACAACTACGTCATTTTGTGCTTTAGTCGGGAATTACCTCAGCCAGTCGTCTGACTCCCTCTTGAATTTCCTGTTCATTGAGTTCTGCATACCCAAAGATAAATTCACTACCAGGGCTATCTTTTAAATATTGTGGATATGCTCCGCCAATACCTACGTTAGCTAATGCCGCACGTTTGACTATTTCGTCATCATGAATTTTAGTATTTATTTTTACCATCAGGTGCATTCCGGCATTTTCTCCCATAATTTCAATTCTGTCACCAAAGTGGGTAGACAAAGACTGCACCAAAGTTTGTCTACGTTGGTTGTAGAGCGATCTCATCCGTCTGATATGGCGTTCTAAATGTCCTTCCGTAATAAAATCAGTCAGGACGTATTGTTCTAATAGACTACATTGTCTGTCTGCTAACCATTTTGCCCGCGAAAATACATGAACTAAATTCTCTGGTAAAACTAAGTAGCCCAGACGCAAAGCCGGAAAAAGCACTTTAGAAAATGTCCCAAGGTAAATAATTGAGTTACCTTGATCTAATCCTTGCAAAGCTGGTATGGGACGTTCACCGTAACGATATTCACTATCATAGTCATCTTCAATGATCATCACCCCTAATTTTTGCGCCCAAGCTAATAACTCCAAGCGACGGGGAAGAGATAACACCGCACCTGTAGGAAATTGATGAGATGGTGTGACATACAGAAGCTTGATGTTGGGTATTACACCTGCTTTTAGTTCATTGACGATTAATCCTGATTGATCTACAGATACGGGAAATAACTTAGCTCCTTGTGCTAAAAAAGCTCGTCTAGCACCTAGATAGCCTGGATTTTCTACCGCAATCCAATCACCCCTGTCAATGAGCAAACGTGTAATCAAGTCAAGTCCCTGTTGTGAACCACCCACAATCATGATTTGTTCAGCACTACAATTAACCGCCCTAGACCGAGAAAGATAGGAAGCGATCGCCTCTCGTAATGGTTGATATCCCAGAGAATAAGCAGTATAGTCCAGCACCTCTTGACTAGCATGACAATGGCGAGAAATTAACTTGCGCCACAAGTCTATGGGGAAGTGATCAAAAGCTGGTCTTCCATAGCTGAAGCTGATTTCTAGTTCTGCTTCTGGGAGGCGTAAAAATGCGTTGTCGTTCAAACTTGCGCCATAAGCTGATAAACGTATTGATGAATTAGCTGGTGATAATTTTGACAGCGCAGGTACAGCATGGAGTAACTCATCGGGAAGTTGGCGACAAACAAAAGTCCCCGAACCCACAATGGTTTCTAAATAACCTTCACTCAAAAGTAGGTCATAACTTTGGGTGACAGTCGCACGAGAAACACCAAGCAATTGAGCCAGCGATCGCGTTGAAGGTAATTTTTGTCCTGGGGTGAATCTTCCTGAAAGAATGGCTTGGCGTAGTTCTTCGTAAATTTGGCGATGTAGAGGTAAAGGTGCGCGGGGGTCGATATTAATTGCAAAGTCCATAACAAATGAGAAATTAAATTGGACTGGTTATTTAATCAAAAAGTGGCTCTTGTGTCACGCCACTTACCCGCATACTCTAACGATATAGAGTTGAAAATTACCGTTATGTCTCCACAAAAAGCACCTAGCTCCAGAACGACAGTGAAACGCGTACCCCAACGAGCCGACTATGAACATGAGACGATTTATCAAATTCTGGATGAAGGATTAGTCTGTCATGTGGGTTTTGTTAATGAAGGACAACCCGTTGTGATTCCGACAGCCTACGGACGAGTAGAAGACACATTATATATTCATGGCTCACCCGCTAGTCGGATGCTGAGAACACTCCAACAAGGTCTTGATGTCTGCGTCACAGTGACTTTAATTGATGGGTTAGTGCTAGCGCGATCGGCGTTTCATCACTCAATGAATTATCGCTCAGTAGTAGTCTTTGGTAAAGCCACACTGGTGGAAGATACAGAGCAAAAATTAGCTGCCCTGAAAGCATTTACAGAACACGTTATTCTAGGAAGATGGGAAGAAGTGCGATCGCCTAATCGCCATGAATTAGCGGGAACTATCGTGTTATCTCTACCTTTAGCCGAAGCCTCAGCCAAGGTTCGCACTGGTAGACCCCTTGACGATGAAGCTGATTATCAAATACCTGTATGGGCGGGAGAGATTCCTTTAAAATTGACTGCGGCTACACCCATAAATGATTCCCGGTTGGAATCAGGTGTAGCAATACCTGCATATATCAGCAATTACACTAGACCGCAACTAGCTAACGAAGTGTGTTAGCTTTTAGCGTAGATTCCACTTATTTTCACTTTTCCGTGGTTGCATCTGCTGAGAATAAGTTTAGTCCTATACTGTTGCTGCTACTTACAGCAGGATTAGGCTAGGCTGCGCGTTTTCTGAAAAGGAACATAAATCTATGAATATTCAGCTGATCGAGTCTCTAGCTAATGCGATTAAAGCTTTGTCTCCTCAAGAACGAGAGTTATTAAATCAAAAACTAACGCATCAATCTAATTGGCACAATTTACGCTCAAGAATTTCAGCCAATGCTCAAGTAATTCAGCAACGGCGTAATAATCAACCATTGAAACCAGATATTGATCAAATTATTTATCAAATGCGAGAAGAAAGAGATCAACAACTGATAGCAGATTTTTTGTTTGATCCAGAACAATTATGACCAAACAATTGATTTGTGTAGATGCTAATTTCGTAGTTAAATTAATTAACAACTATTCTGAAACTTCGCCTTATCTAATATTATGGGATAACTGGGAGCAAAATAAAATTCAGATTATTGCCCCGACTCTCTTATCTTACGAAGTCACGAATGTATTTCATAGAATACAACTGGCAAAACAACTACTGAAGACAGAAGCACGGGAATCTCTCAACCTGGCTCTAAATTTACCCATTCAGTTTTACGGTGATAGTCAACTCCATCAACAAGCCTGGGAAGCCGCTCAACAATTTAATCTCTCTGCTACTTATGATGCTCATTACTTAGCATTATCTCAAAGATTTCAGGCAGATTTTTACACAGGCGATAAACGCCTATTTAACACAGTTAGTTCTGCTTTTGATTGGGTTCATTTAGTTGCATAATCCTTGCTCAAATCCCCTAATTATCATAATTATGGGGATTTACTTCAGTCTTCTTACTATAATAAATTACTTCAGTGCAGCCATCATTTCTAAAATTTGTTGATGGTATTGTCTATTACCCTCATGATTATAAAGGTCAGCAGATTTCTTTAAATCTCTCATTGCACCATCTCTGTCTCCTAAATTACGGCGAATCTCAGCTCGTAATAAATACGCTGAAGCCCAATAAGGTTGATGTTGTAAAGCTTGGTTTAAATCGGCTAATGCTGCTTGATGGTTTTCGAGTTGAGCATGGCTACGACCTCGATTATACAAGTCTTCAGCATCATGAGGATCAATGGCGATCGCTTGAGTATAATCTGTTATGGCTTGGTGATAGTCGTTAAGCGCATAATAAGCATTGGCGCGGTGGCTATAAAATAGGGCAGACTGGGGATTGATTGCTAAGGCTTGGGTGTAATCAGCGATCGCGCCTTGATAATCTTGCTGTTCATAATGCCAAGCACCCCGGTTATAATAGGCTTCGACTAGTTGGGGATTGATTGCTAAGGCTTGGTTGTAGTCAGCTAGTGCGCCTCGATGATCTCCCAACTGGCGACGAGCATTAGCGCGATTGCAATAGGATGGGGCAAAATGGGGGTCAAATCTGATGGCTTGGGTGTTATCTGCTATTGCTCCCAAAAAATCTTTTAAGGCTTCATGGACGATCGCTCGCCCGTAGTATGCTTCTACTAAGTTGGGATTTATTTGTAATGCTTGATTATAATCAGCGATCGCACCTTGATAATCTCCCAGATGGCGACGAGCTGTAGCGCGATCGCAGTATCCTTCTGCAAGTTGGGGACATAGTGCTAATAATTGATCGCTATCTGACAGTGCGCCGGGATAATCTCCAATTTGGCGGCGAATGTTGGCGCGGAAACCGTAGACTAAAGCTAAATGAGGATCAATTTGTAATGCTTGGCTATAGTCAGCGATCGCACCTTGATGGTCTTCCTCTACTACTCGAATTAAACCCCGTTCTGCATAGGCTTGCGCGTCCTCTGGGTTTAAATGAATGGCTTGGTTTAAATCTTTTAAGGCTAAATCATACTCTTGCAGGCGAGAGAGAATCACACCGCGATTGTAGTATGCTGTGGCAAAATTAGGATTAAGTTCTATAGTCCGGTTGTAATCGGCGATGGCGGCGGTATAGTCTCCTAAAGCATAGTAGGCATTACCCCGATTTTGATAAGCTTCCACCAAGGTAGGATCAAGCTGGATAGTGCGTTCATGATCAGCGATCGCCTGGCGATATTCCCCTAAGTTATAGTAAACATTACCGCGACTACTGTATAGTTCTGCTAAATAGGGATGCCATTGCAAAGCTTCCTGAAAATCTGATATCGCTCCTTGAAAATCGCCCTGATCAGCACAGGCTACGCCGCGATGATAATAAGCGTAAGCAATATCTATATTAATATCACTAGCTAACTGTGGATTGACTGCTATGGTGTGCATATAATCAGCGATCGCTTGGTTGTATTCTCCCCAGGCGAAGTAAGCTTTACCCCGATAGTAATAGGATGCAGTAATTGTCGGGTTAATCTGCAATACTTGATTATAATCCGCGATCGCACCTGCATAGTCAGCCAAACAGTAACGCGCAAATCCCCGATAGTAATAAGCTTCAGCTAAATTAGGATTAATTTTAATGGCGCGACTTAAAGGAGCGATCGCCGCTTGATAATCTTTGAGTTCATTACACAGAGTCATCCCTTGGTTCAAATAAGCTACTGCATAGTCAAGTTGTTGTTTGGCTGTTTCAGTGTGATTTGCGATCGCTCCTTGATAGTCTATTGGCAAATTTGTATAGAGTCCCTGTGGGAAAAAAGAGTCAGCATTCATCTAATTTTTTTATCTTTTTACACTAAGCATGAGTTTGATGAGCCTCAACTTGCCATTAATAGGGTAGGACACTGTATCTTGATTAAACTATAAATTTAGCCATAATATCAATATATAGATAGCTATATTTGCCACAATTTTTATTTCATGCCATTGAAATATGTGAAGATATGAAAGATCCAGCTATTATCACAATTGGATGTAGTGAAAATCATCACCATCTCAAACCAAATTATCTAGATTTCATCGGGTGGAGCGCGAAATATGTACGACAAAGAGGACATCAAAGCGATGCTTGATAGCATGAGTGTCGTGGATGTGCTAAGAATTATGTCCCAAATTTGTTATGAAAAAGCTGAATATCTTAGAACAGACTACCAAGATAGTGAAACAGCAAGAGCCTGGGAGAAGGTGGGTAGAGCCGTAGGTAAGATAAAAATAAAAACAGAATTATATTAATCAGACAGTTAGAATCAATCCCGTGAATTTATCTCCACGGGATTTTTAATTAAATAGCTTCCAGGGAATAAAATTAATAGATACTGTTTCTACTTAGTCAACTACCAAAAGTATTAATTTTATATCACCGACTGCTTTGAGAAATCGGGGATATTGTGTTTCGCGAATAATTGACGAGAAAAGGTAGAGACGTTGTATGCAATGTCTCTACAGTTGTAGGGGAGAGATACTCTAGTCTTTGGAGAGGGGTTTTCTAGATCCCGTGAAAAGTCAGTTCCTAATTACGAATTACGAATTACGAATTACGAATTACGAATTACGAATTACCAAAACCTCCACCTCCAGGAGTAGCGATCGCAAACACATCCCCAGGGTTCATCTCTACCGTTGCTGTACTAGCTAAATCCTCTTGAACCCCATTTTCGCGTTCTACCCAGTTGCGTCCCACTTGTCCAGCTTCGCCGCCATTTAATCCAAAGGGAGGTACAACCCGATGTCCAGAGAGAATATTAGCTGTCATCGGTTCTAAAAAGCGCAAGCGACGAATCACTCCATTACCGCCTTGATGTTTTCCTTTACCCCCACTATCAGGACGCAGACTAAAACTTTCCAAGAGTACAGGGTAGCGGGTTTCTAAAACCTCTGGATCAGTCAAGCGAGAATTTGTCATATGAGTCTGAACTGCATCCGTACCATCAAAATTCGCTCCCGCTCCAGAACCGCCACAGATGGTTTCATAATATTGATAGCGATCGTTCCCAAAAGTAAAGTTATTCATCGTTCCTTGAGAAGCCGCCATCACACCCAAAGCACCATATAAAGCATCAACAACAACTTGGGAAGTCTCCACATTACCAGCAACTACGGCGGCTGGATAGGTTGGGTTTAACATACAACCTTCAGGAATAATAATTTCTAAAGGTTTCAAACATCCAGCATTCAAAGGAATAATATCATCAACCAAGGTTCTAAAAACATATAAAACTGCTGCTTGCGTCACCGCCTTAGGTGCATTAAAGTTACTATTTAACTGCCCAGATGTGCCAGTAAAGTCAATTTTAGCACTCCGACTTTCGCGGTTAATTATGACTTGTACTTGAATCTTTGCACCGCTATCCATCTCATAAACGAATGAGCCATCTTTAAGCACATCAATTGCTCTTCTCACAGACTCCTCTGCATTATCTTGGACAAATTTCATATAAATTTGAACTGTTTCTAACCCGTATTGAGAAACCATCTTAGATAGTTCTTGTACTCCCCGTTCATTAGCAGCAATTTGTGCCTTAAAATCAGCTATATTTTGGTGAGGATTGCGAGCAGGATAGGGATGATTTAATAATAATTCTCGTACCGCACTTTCCCGAAAATTATCCTGTTCTACCAAGAGGAAATTATCAAACATAATTCCTTCCTCCTCTACAGTTTTACTATGAGGAGGCATAGAACCAGGCGTAATACCACCGATATCAGCTTGGTGTCCGCGAGAGGCGACGTAGAAGAGGGGACTGGAGATATTTTCGCCAGTTTCTAGGAATACTGGTGTAATGGCGGTGACATCGGGGAGGTGAGTTCCACCGTTGTAGGGATTATTGGATAAATAAACATTGCCTGGTTTAATGGTGTCGCCTTGATCATTAATTAAACTGCGGACACTTTCACTCATTGAACCTAAATGTACGGGAATATGGGGGGCGTTAGCTACTAATAATCCCGAAGCATCAAAGATTGCACAAGAAAAATCTAAGCGTTCTTTAATATTTACTGATGCTGCCGTATTTTGGAGAACAATTCCCATTTGTTCGGCGATGAACTGATAAAGATTTTTGAATATTTCTAAGCGTACAGGATCGGGTTGAGATGTAGTGTACATTTTGATCGCGACTCCTTGAATGTGAGAAAAACTTGTAAGATATAGTTATCTATTGTTTGTAATTACAAAATGATAGAGGTTTGTAGTAAGGACTTTAGTCCTGATTTTTCTAAGGACTAAAGTCCTTACTACGAACTTGATTATCTATCAATTGGAATTTTATAGCCTATGATAGTAATGGAGAATTAACAATGAGGGTTCGTCCTGCTACTATTGATGACATATCGTTGATTTTTGCATTTATCCAAAAAAAGTCAGAATTTGATAGAAGCGTTGGTGCTTATTCTGGTGTTTTGCAAGTCACGGAAGATAAAATCCGAAAAACAATTTTTGCAGCAGTCCCTTTCTCTTATGTTTTATTTGCAGAAAACTCAAAACAGGTAGTGGGATTTGCTTTGTATGGGTTTAGATATTCATCTTTTGTCGGTCAACCAAGTATTTGGCTTGATGATTTGTATGTAGATGAAGAGATGAGAAGTCAGGGTACAGGAATAGCATTGATGAATTATCTAGCACAAATTGCCAAAGAAAATAGCTGTACTCATATTGCTTGGACTGCTGATACTCGCAATATTCGTGGTTTAAAGTTTTATGATCGCCTTGGTGCAAAAATTATAGAACAAACGGGCGATCGCTGTTTCTTTAGCTGGACTCCTTAACTTAAATAGTCAGAGACTCATCTTTTAAATTACTAATAAACATATGTCCAGGCGCGTGAGTAATTGCTAACTCCGGCTTTGCTTGTAAAATTGCAGCTTGAGTTGTCACCCCACAAGCCCAAAAAACAGGAACTTCACCATCACGAATTGTCACCGCATCACCATAATCAGGTTGTGCTAAATTTTTAATTCCGATAGCATCAGGATCACCAATATGGACAGGTGAACCGTGTGCTTTGTAATATCTACTCGTTACTTCTACCGCACGCACAATTTGATTAGCCGGAAGGGGACGCATAGAAACTACTAATGGACTAGAAAAAATATTAGTAGGAAGACACTCAATATTTGTTTTATACATTGGGACATTTTTCTTCTCTTCTACGTGTCTTACTGGTAGTCCAGCATTCAGCATGGCATTTTCAAAAGAGAAGGAACAACCAATTAAAAAAGCCACTAAATCATTTCGCCAAAAATGTCTAATATCAGTAATTTCTTCCACACACTCACCGTGGCGAAAAATTTTGTAGCGGGGTAAGTCTGTTCTAATATCTGCACCAGGGGCAATTATTTTAGGTTCAAAATCTCCCACGTCTGTAACATCAAGTATGGGACAAGACTTGGTATTACGTTGACAAAAAAGGAAAAATTCAAATGCTAAAGAGTACGGTAATACAACTAAGTTAGCTTGGACAAATCCTAATGCTAATCCAGGGGTAGGATTATCTAGCTTACCTTCTCGGCAAAGTTGGCGGATTTCAGATGGTAGAGAATCACTATTTAACATGGTCAAATTCCTCATTATTTTTAGTATAAATTAACCACAAGATACCAAAAACAGATGATCAGATGATGCGTTACGCCTTGCTTTAACACACATAATTTATAGGTCGGCGCGCACTAAGGATGTGTTACTACAACACCACGTTCTAAAATCAAATGATTACGCTCAGTTAATCGGGCTTGCCAATTCGGTTCAATTACAATTGTGCTAATTTTTTCGACAATGATAGCAGCACCATTGATACAATCTCCTAGTTGTAAATCTTCCCGGCGATAAACTGGCGTATCATGCCATTTTTCAGCAGTAAACATCTTGACTATTTCCACAGGTTGGGGGAATTTATCTAAAGGTTTAGTACGAGTAATTAAAGTTTCTTCAGGAGTATCCATTTTCTGAATTACTTCTACTGAAATAGATTCAACAATTAAGGCTTTTTTTGACTGCACGAAACCATAGCGAGACTTATGCTTATCTGCAAATGCTATTTGCATCACTGTTACATCTACATCAAAATTAACACTTAAGGTAGAATCAGTTCCCTCGTATTTTAAATTGACTTTCTGAATTATTTCTTCTTCAATGCTACTTTCATCTTGGCTGAGTTCACTTCTGGCTTGGGTTTCTAAAGACTCCATCAATTGTATTAATTGAGGAATTAATGCTTGATTTAAAGGCTGTTCCACTCCCCCAACTCTGGTAGCTCTAACATCAGCTAATCCCATCCCATAAGCTGAAAGAACACCCGCATAAGGATGCAGAAATATCTGTTTCATCCCTAAAGTATCAGCAATTAAACAAGCAACTTGTGCGCCTGCACCACCAAAACAACAAAGAACATATTCCGTGATATCATAACCACGTTGTAGGCTAATTTTTTTAATAGCATTAGCCATATTTTCTACAGCGATCGCAATAAATCCTGCTGCTACTTGTTCTGGTGTACGATAATTACCTGTAACGGTGGCAATATCTAGGGCTAATTGGTTAAATTTCTCTAAGACAATATCTTTATCTAAAGGTAAATCTCCATCACTGCCAAAAACAGACGGGAAATATTGGGGGTGAATTTTACCTAACATCACATTAGCATCTGTCACCGCTAAAGACCCACCACGCCGATAACAAGCGGGGCCAGGATTTGAACCAGCCGATTCTGGCCCGACTCGATAACTAGAACCATCAAAAAAGAGAATTGAACCACCGCCAGCCGCAATTGTATTAATTGATAATACAGGGACTCGCATTCTTGTCCCAGCAATTTCGGAATCTAATTGACGTTCATACTCTCCTTTAAAATGAGCAACATCTGTACTTGTTCCGCCCATATCGAAGGTAATTACTAAATTAAAACCTGCTCTTTTGCTAGTTTGGACTGCACCAACAATACCACCAGCCGGCCCGCTTAAAATGCTATCTTTACCTTGAAATTGTGTAGCATCAGTTAAGCCGCCATCAGATTTCATAAACATTAACTTGACGTTAGGTAACTGACTCGCTACTTGGTTAACATAGCGTCGTAAAATTGGAGTTAAATAAGCATCTACAACGGTTGTATCTCCTCTACTTATCAATTTCATTAATGGACTAACTTGATGAGATATAGAGATTTGTGTGAAGCCAATTTCTTGAGCAATTTCTGCTGCTTGTTGCTCGTGTTTGGGGTAGCGATCGCTGTGCATGAACACAATAGCACAACTACGAATCCCTGTATGATAAACTGCCTGTAAATTTTGCTTGATTTGTGCAGTATTTACAGGTGCTAATTCATTACCATTAGCATCATAACGTTCATCTACTTCAATTACTTGTTCATATAGCATCGTCGGTAAAATAATTTGACGAGCAAATATATTAGGACGGTTTTGGTAGCCAATTCTGAGGGCATCTTTAAACCATTTAGTAGTTAGTAAAACTACTCTATCTCCTTTTCTTTCTAACAGTGCATTAGTTGCTACGGTTGTCCCCATTTTGACTACTTTTATTGCTGCATCGGGAATAGGCTCATTATTTTTGATGCCGATAATATCCCGAATTCCTTGAATAACGGCATCTTGGTATTGCTCAGGATTTTCAGACAGTAATTTATAGACTATTACCCATTCTTGATTAGGGAGAGGCACAATTAAAAATCGTGCCTCATGTCTTGAGAGTCTGTCTATAATTGGCTGATCATTAGTTACAGCTACAATATCTGTAAATGTGCCACCTCTATCTGCGAATACTTTTAACATGGTGCAATTTCATCTATCAACTAAAAGTAGAGTAGCAGCGATGTTTGGGATATTTCTACTTCATGTGTGGTATATTTTGACAACAAGCGTAGACAAAAATATTTTTTATCTCACGCAGAGGCGCAGAGGCGCAGAGAGTAAAACTTTGATTCTCTGCGTGACTTTGAGTTTAAATTGTCCATTGCCATTTTTGTTGCTGTGAATTCCATTTTACAGCTACTATTTCTGTGGGGGTATTAATGCGATCGCCTGTTTTTTCAAATTGAATATCTCCTGTCACTCCCCTGATTTTTCTTTTTTGATATTTGAAATATTGATCCATATGTTCCAGCAAATCTTGGCTATTTTTGCTATGATATTTTTCTATGACTTTCAAAATAATTAATACTGCATCAAAAGCCGTTGCACTGCGCCAATTAAGCTTTTCTTCACCCCATAATTGAGTGCCTAGTTTACAAAAATATTGAGCAATTATGTTTTCACTATTGCACCCATTTTGTTCACTGTGCCAATGCCAAGGGATAGAAGCTATAATTTGCGGATGATCTTGATTAAAGTTTTGGTACTGGCTTTGCTCATGAATCCAATGTAAAACATTTTCTTGATAAAAAGTAGCAGTTCCAGCTATGAGACATTTATTGAGATTTAATCTACTAATTAACCCAGCATTATTCAGAGAATTAGGTTCAAGTCCACCATCAGGAATGATGATGATTATATCAACACCTGCTCGTTGAATAGTTTCTATATATTCTTGGACTTGATAATAAGATTCATTAATATAGCCACATTCTTCTAAAAATATTATTTTCTCTTGATATGATTCAAGATGTCTCTTAATACTGTTTCTATAAGACTGACAATAAAGACTATTGTGATTGTAAATAAGCGCAATTTTTGATTGTTCTCTCCCAGCAATTTTTGACCCCAAATAATCAGATAACCTTTTAGCATTAATTTTGTCTGGGGTAGTCAATCTAAAAAAAGACATCAAAGATAAGTCGGCAAGCTCATTAGATGTGCTACAAGCATTAACTAACACTAAACTTTTGTCTGCATAAAACTGGAAGGCATTTTTAGTCATTTCACTGGAGTAATGACCAATAATAGCCATCAAATTTAATTCTTTTGCTAATGCTGCTAATTTTTCGGCTGTCTGATTATAGGGAGTGTATAAATTATTTGGATCATTAACAATTAAAATCTGTAATAACACTTGGCTAGAAATCAGAGTAGAGAATACATTTGGTTTAATGCTATTTAAATCTATCTCTTTTTCTAAACCGAGATTTTTAAAGTTCTCCCAATTTACTTGTAATTGTATTTGAGATATTCCTCGTAAAATTTCCGCAGATACCTGTCCTAGATTATGGTAAAATGGTACAACTACTGCTATGTTATAGATTTTAATATTTTTTTCTGGAAATTTATTTCTTTTATGTTCAATGAGAGAATTGTTGATATAAATTAGAATTTCAGAATTGCCTCTACCATAGATTTCTATTTCTTGATCCCACGCCATTAAGAAATATTTTAATGCTTCGTAATAACGTCCTGATTGATAAAAATTTATCGCTTGGGTTTGTAATTTAACAATCTCTTGGTTAGGTGGATAAAGGAAAGATTGTCTGCCAAAACTAGCTTGAAAATTATCACTGTTAAGTTGAGGACTAGGGTGGAGTTTATAAACTTGATTTGGGTCAAGTAAAAAATTCAAAATCTTAGCCCAATTGTTAGCTATTTCTGTTTGCTCAACACCCATTAACTCAGCTATTTTTGGATAAATATAATGGCTCAGTTTGTCTCTGATTTGTAGTTCAGATAAATTTACTATTTCAGCTATTTGTGGGCGAGAATATGCTAATAAGCAATAACAAATAACTTGTTGTTCTGATTTATCGAGATTTCTGAGATTTGCTAAAGGATCTAAGCTTTTTAATAACAGTTCAATATTAATACCTAGTTTCTCCATAACATCCCGCAGAATTGTCAACATATGCAGATATCGTCATATTTTCTCAAATAATAGTCTGATTTTCAGTTTCGCTGAAGCTATTGGTGTGGAAATAATGACTACAAATGTGGTAGTTAGCTACAACAGTATTAAATATAGGTCAGATGTCCTATCTCATCCTGGACAAGACGACGTTGACATTTAAAATCACCCGCATTAGTATTTGTCTGTGCTAACAGCCCAAACACCAGCCTATAGAAAGATGTAGGGTTTCTTACATCACCAAACGTATCCTTCTTTGGTAGCAATCTGGGTATAATTGTCTTCCATCTCTCTCCAGAATCTAACTCCACTTTGCACGGTATTTATATGGGACGTAATCGTTCTAAGTCTGACTTACCCACAAAAATCTGTCCGGTGTGTCAACGTCCCTTTACTTGGCGGAAAAAATGGCAAGATTGCTGGGATGAGGTGAAATATTGCTCAGAACGTTGCCGTCGTCGTCGTTCTGAGGCGAGTGCTGAGTGAGGAATCTCACTCACAACTCAAAACTTTTCCAAACCGTAACTTCAACTTAAATAGCGCAGGGGCATAAATGAAATCACAGGTGCAACCCAAATTAATTATTCACGGCGGAGCAGGTAGTTCTCTCCACGGCAAAGGAGGATTAGAGTCAGTTAGGCGATCGCTCCATGCCATAGTAGAGGAAGTGTATGCTCAGTTATTGCAAGGAGTGGATGCTTCTGTAGCAGTGGTGCAGGGTTGTCAACTGTTAGAAGATGAACCGCGCTTTAATGCTGGTACTGGTTCGGTACTGCAATCTGATGGTCAAATCAGGATGAGTGCTTCCTTGATGGATAGCGCATCAGGGCATTTTAGTGGTGTTATTAATGTTTCGCGGGTGAAAAATCCCATTAATTTGGCACAAGTTTTACAAAAATCCCCAGACCGCGTACTCTCAGATTACGGTGCGGCAGAATTAGCCAGAGAATTACAACTTCCCAGTTATAACGCTCTTACAGAGTTACGCTTGCAAGAATGGATACAGGAACGTCAAGATAACTTTAAAAGCACGATGGCTGGGGTAGTTGCAGAACCGGAACTGTTAGAAACCAGTAACGCTGGACGCGGTACGATTGGCGTAGTGGTGCTAGATGCCTATGGCAACCTAGCAACAGGTACTTCCACAGGTGGTAAAGGCTTTGAACGCATTGGCCGGGTGAGTGATTCAGCTATGCCCGCAGGAAATTATGCTACTAGTCATGCTGCCGTTAGTTGTACTGGTATTGGTGAAGATATTATTGATGAATGTTTAGCCCCCAAGATTGTGATCCGCGTCACCGATGGTATGTCCCTCAAAGAAGCGATGCAAAAGTCTTTTGCGGAAGCACACAATAACAAGAGAGATTTTGGCGCGATCGCATTAGATGCAACTGGTGCGATCGCTTGGGGTAAAACCAGCCAGATCATTCTCGCCGCCTTCCATGATGGTGAAAAGGTTGGCGATACCTTAGAACTACCTGACGGGACTGATGTCGGCTGCACACTGTGAGTTATGAGTGCTGAGTTATGAGTGGGGAGTGGAATTTTTCTTTCCTACTACTACGTGTGTCAAGTTAGTTTCGATAGTTTGTAGTAAGGACTTTAGTCCTTAGAAAAATCAGGACTAAAGTCCTTACTACAAACTTGCTTATCCATCAATTTAAACTTGACACACTACTACCCTGCGTGTTTATAGTTTCGAGTTAAACATTGGTCATAACTATCAACTTTCAGCACGCTGCTCAACGCCCCGCTACCGCTAACATCACTCTCCTTACTCAGCACTCAGCACTCAGCACTCAGCACTCTTTTTCCGCCAACCTGGTTTAATTACCTGACGGCTGCGAGCCACTACTAAGCTATCATCTGGTACGTCTTCTGTAACAGTCGAACCCGCAGCTACGTAGACATCATTACCCAAGGTGACGGGAGCTACTAACACGCTATTAGAACCGGTTTTAGTGCGATCGCCTATAATTGTGCGGTGTTTTTTCACGCCGTCATAGTTGGCGGTAATTGTCCCTGCGCCAATATTGACTTGATTACCCGCCGTTGTATCACCTAAATAAGATAAATGGGCAACGTTGGTGCGATCGCCTATCTGGGTATTTTTCAATTCTACGAAATTACCAACACGGCAGTTAGCACCCACCTGAGCATGACCTCGTAAATGGGCATAGGGGCCTATTTTCGCTCCTGTTTGGATGACACTATCCGTAACTACAGAATACTGCACGGTGACATTTTCACCCAACTGGCTATTTTCAATTAAACTACCTGGCCCGATACGACTCCCGGACTGAATGACAGTATTTCCCCGTAGGTGAGTTTGCGGTTCAATAATTACATCAGGCTGTAATTCTACGGTGTCATCGATAGTAATACTATTGGGGTCTATTAAGGTGACACCAGCCAGCATCCATTTTTCCTTGACTCGCCGTTGTAAGATTTCGGTGGCTGTAGCTAATTGTAGGCGATCGTTAATACCCAAAATTTCCTGCTCGTCTTCTACATCGACTGCCATTACCTGACCAACTTGGGTGACAGCATCTGTGAGATAGTATTCTTTCTGGGCATTATTCGCCTGTAAATTAGGTAAAACCTCTGCTAAATTCTGCCAACGAAAACAATAAATTCCGGCGTTAATCCGTTGATTTTGTCTTTGTAGGGGAGTACAGTCTTTATCTTCAACGATTTGTTCTACAAAGTTGTTATTATTACAAAAAACACGCCCATAGCCTTTAGGGTTGTCTAGCTTGGCTGTGAGGATGGTAGCAGCGTTTTGATTCGCTTGGTGAGTTTGTAATAACTTTTCTAGGGTTTCAGTGCGTAACAGTGGCACATCCCCATTCAGTATCAGTAAATCCCCGGTATAACCTTCAAGATGCGGTAATAATTGCTGAATGGCGTGACCTGTTCCTAACTGTACAGTCTGTTCCACAAATTCCAATTCAGGCAACTGCATAGCTGCTTTGACTTCCTGTGCCTGATACCCTACTATCAACATCTGCCGTGACGGTGCAAGGGGTTCTGCACTAGCCAAAACTCTTTCTACCATCGTCCGCCCACCCAAAGAATGTAAAACCTTGGGTAAACTAGATTTCATTCTAGTGCCGCGTCCTGCTGCTAATATTGCTACAACTACCATAATTAGCTATTATCTACAATTAAATTTCGCTGTTGTACTTGGTACTGTGAGATTCAGGCTCAAATCATACCAGCTAATCAATGCAGTAAATATGGGGAGCAACAAATCAAGTCAAGTCGCTTCTCTACGAGACGCTATGCGAATGCTCCAATTCAAAATTCAAAATTCAAAATTCAAAATTCAAAATTAAAGACAATTAGTGGGGGCTTGTAGCTTACGGCAAGCAAGCTACCCAATACAGTTCGGATAAGATAATTGACCAAAACAATAACGCCTGTAGAGACATTGTACTGCAACGTCTCTACTCCCCATATTGCTAAGACTCCCGACCTGATGCCCAGGTATCACGCCATTTTACAGTCCCTTCTTTGGCAATTACCCAACGGCGATTGACAACATTTTCCCGCAGAGGCGATCGCCCTTCGCGCCACATGGCATATTTATAACTAATCAAGTTACCAGCACTTTCATCAAAGGGAATCTCGGCAAACCAGGTGTTGGAGTTGATGTACTCTAGGGGATAAGCCTTGCTGATATCCCAGTTGCCTAACTCTGGACAGTCTCCAGTCACTACAATCGTTTCACCTGGTTGGGTATATACCCCATTCAGTTGTACCCGCACTAGAGTTTGTCCTTTGATGCGCTCCCCAACGTGGCTGAAAACAATTACTCCCCGTTCTTCCAGTGGCAAATTATAGATTTTACCGTCTTTGACTTCATACTTATTACGTGTAATCACACAGGTATGTTCACCATCAGGTAGTTCTGTATCTACTTCTGGTAAAGTCACCTCTCCTCCCCGATTCAGTGCCACAAAGCATATAGAGTCACGATAGCGGCGTATATAGCAGTAAATATCGGGGGTGAGGTATTTTTGCCACTGACTACCCATTGAGACGGCAGGATTCAGCCGCCTTAAACCAGATAGTAATCTGAGAACACGATAAATTTCAGTTTCAATATCCCACTGTTCCATCATGGGGCGGTTGTAGGGGTCGTTACCGCCGTCAGTATCATTGTGCAGATACTGTTCTGTGCCGTAATAGATACAGGGAATACCACGAACTGTCATAATGAGAGCGATCGCTACCTTCAACATCGCTGGATCAGGATTCAGCGACTGAAAGCGAGACATATCGTGGTTATCAATGAAGGTAATTAACTCGGTCGCCCCATTGTAACGATAATCCTGGTCAAAAATCTCTTGAATGCCTTGAAATCCGTTCTCTGCACCCTGTGCTAATGCGGAACGAATGGCCATGCACAGCGCAAAATCTAGCGTCGTCATGCCTGAGTTATTGGCAAATTCCACCGATAAATCATCACTAGGGTGATTATAAATCCACTCACCAAAAATGAATACATCGGGTTTGTGATTAGTCATATCACCAGTGAATTCTTGCCAAAACCAAATGGGCATATGTTTGACAGTATCCACCCGCAATGCGTCAACACCCCTGTCTAGCCATTGTTTAATTGCTGACTTAATATACTGCCGATATTCACTATTATTTTCATTGAAAGTGGCTAGACCCGCTAGTTCACAATTTTGCACTTGCCAATCATCTTCCCAGTCTTGCACTTCGCCATAATGGTGATACCAGTGGTTCACATCATTATTGAAGTCAGCAATTTTCACCCCATCATCATATAGTTCACCCTTACTACCGTTAGTATCAGGGCTACTGTGGTTGCAGACAATATCCAGCACCAGCTTCATGTTGCGCTTGTGCAGTTCAGTAATTAATCGGTCAAATGTAGTATTTTTTGCTTCCTGGGTTTCATTTAAAGAAGGGTTTTCTCCCAGAGCAATGTAGCGCGGATTGATGCGTTTAAAGTCTTTTGTCCAATAGCCGTGCATTGCTGCATTGCTAATAAATAAATCTTCCACTTGTTCAAATAGGGGGGTTAACCAAACAGCTGTCACTCCCATATTTTTGAGGTAGTCCAATTTATCGATGACACCTTGCAAGTCACCACCCCAGTATTTACCCCAATCTTGTGCAGTACCATCGTAAAGGTCTGAATTAGTACCTTTGCTGTTATCTAGATCACCTTCATAAAACCGATCAACTACCAGAAAGTAGATAGTTTCTTGCCGAAATTCAATATCTCTAGTGTAAAGGAACTCAAGATTAATTTCAGTATCTGATGGCGATGTTTGGAGCAAAGATTCTACTTCAGCACTGGCAGAATCTACTTTGTATTGCTCTTGAGAGAACTGGGATGGCGGGTTTACCATATATCACAATTAAAGTTTGCAGAGCCATGAGTACAGCAACATATTACCATGTATCACTACAAACAACGGTATTTGGGCATCCTGTACTTGGTATAGAAATACAGATGCTTTAACCCTCCGAATTTTAGATTTTAAATTTTGCGGAAATTTCTGTAGGCGGGTTTCCCAACCTAGGAACGCCACTTGCTACAAGCCGGGAAACCCGTCCAACGCAGTGGCTCAACTTTTCAAGAAGGATTTTAGATTAGTTTGAGTTAAATAATTATCGCCGAGAGAGAGCAAATTCAGCAAACTGTTGCATGAGTTTTGGGTTGCGCCAACCTGACTCGGTTTCATCTAGCATGATACATAATGCTTCTTCTGGAGTAAAAGCTTCTTTGTAAGGACGTTCGCTAGTTAGAGCATCATAAATATCAATTACCTGAAATACCTGGGCAATGAAGGGAATTTCATCTTCCTTGAGTCCATCGGGATAACCTGAACCATCCCAACGTTCATGGTGATGGCGAATAATCGGAATGACACCTTGCATACTACGTAGGGGTTGACAGATTTTTTCCCCAATTAAAACGTGTTGCTTCATAATTACCCAATCTTCAGGGGTGAGTTTGCCTTGTTTGAGCAAAACTGCATCGGGAATTCCCACTTTGCCGATATCGTGAAGATAACCGCCCCAACCTAAATCTCGAATTTGGTAGCGTGAAAGATTTAAGTATTCTCCAAAAGATTGACCCAACTTTACTAGCCGTTCACAGTGGTCGCCAGTGTTAGGGTCGCGACTTTCAACAGCCCTAGCTATAGAAAATAGTGCTTGTTCTGCGTGGTCTAAATCTTCATTTAACCGCTTCTGATGAACTAGAGATTTAACACGGGCTACTAGTTCTACTCGGTCGAAGGGTTTGCTTAAAAAGTCATCTGCTCCTACTTCAATACCCTGGATGCGCGATCGCCTATCATTTAATGCTGTAATGAAAATTACGGGAATTAGTCTAGTGTCTTCATCTTGTTTGAGTAATTGACAGACTTCAAACCCATCCATTCCCGGCATCATTACATCTAACAAAATCAGATCCGGTTGCTGTTCCTTGACAAGTTCTACTGCGACAAAACCACTATCCGCCTCTATCACTGCATAGCCTTCCATTGCTAACAGTGCAACCGCAGTCATTCTACTAGCTGTATGGTCATCAACTACTAGGATTTTCGGCGGTTCGGAATCGAAGCTCTTAACTTGGGACGTTTTAGTTTGTATTGTTTTTGAAATTAAGCACTCATAACCCGAATTTCGATTGGGTTTCAGCCAAGAAGTTGCTTTTTGGCTTTCTGTAATCATAAAATCTTCTTTAGATAAATCCAAGGAATAATCTTCTACGTCTTGCAATCCTGGGTTGTGATCTGAACTAATATTGTTTACTTGAGTTGGGGATTTATACCCATTCACATTTTGTTCAGTAGAGCCTGTGTATTCACCACTCCTTTTAATCACGGAAGCACCCCAATCTTAATAAAAATTAAACAGCGTCCTAACTTCAAAAAGACCTGACTATTTAACTGTATACAACTGTCAATTTCACATTTTCCTGGCATTGTATCAGAACAGTTGTTTGGGCAAGACCCATCAATAAATTTATGTTGTATAAGAAAATTAAGAATTGACAGTGCCAAATCCCTGTAACTTCTGCGGGGTCAATCCAAAATCCTTCTTGAAAAGTTTCTTACGGCGGGAAACCCGCCTACAGAACTTTCCGCAAAATATAAAATCAAAAATTGTTTGACCTATCTATATTCCTCTGCTTCTTACTCCAGTATGATAAATCAATGCCAATGTTAAATCAGGCGTTTTACTGAGATTTTTCATCATAGCCACGTCAGAAAAAATAATGATTATTAACTCCATAGTCAAAGCTATGCAAATTGAGTTTTAAGTTTCTATTTTGGGTTGATAAAGTCAGTATTTTCATCCATAAATTTGGGTTGATAATCATCCGCTTTTAATATACAAGATTTTTTGTATACTACAATACAGATACTAGATAAGTAGATAATCATCTGTTTTTAATATACAAGATTTTCTGTATATTACAATACAGACAATAGATAAAATGACTAAACTGATGACCACAATAGCAATAAATTATAAAAATCCGTTAAAAATTTTACTCACTAAATTATTTTGGGGATGGCAGTAAAACTAAGAGTATTGACTGAGTAACCGCCGTTTGCGCCAACGAGAAGTAGTTTCGAGTAAGCTAGTCTGTTGTTCTTGTTGTCGTCGTTGCAATATGACAGAGGCCGGATCATTTAATTGCGGATCGCGATAGGGAATAGCGGCACGAGTTAGGAGATGTTCTTTCTCGGCTGGCGAGAGGGGGGGAAGAGCTGAATCAAAGTCACATTCAGCACTTTGAGGATGGGCTGCGACTGTACCAGGCGATCGCCTACCCACTGGCTCTGTCGAACCTATTTGTAATCCCGCTAACAATAAAGCTGTACGTACAGACGTAGCACAAGAATAAGTAGCAAGCATTCCAGTCTCGTGTAAACACAGAGCTACTTGTTGCATAAACTCCACAGTCCATAGTTGAGGACACTGAGGCGGTGAAAATGGGTCTAAAAAAATAGCATCTGCTTGAAAACCCAACTGATTGACTCTCCTAATTGAGTCTCTAGCATCACCAATTAATAATGTTGCTTGGAGGCGATCTGTTTGTACCTTTTGCTCAAAAGCTAACTTGGTCAAAATGTGAGTGTAATCATAGTTCCAGTTATCTAATAGATGATGGGCAATTGCTGCTTGTGGTACAGATGGATTTAGTTCTAAACCAATTAATTCAACATAGCAACTAGGATTGATTGCCCAAATGGTCTGCAATGCTGCGGCGGTGTTGTATCCTAGACCATAACAAATATCTAATAAACGCAAAACAGGTTTTTGAGCAGTTTTACTTAGTTGAGTAGCACTGACAAATTTCAGAAAACTTTCCTGCTTCGCCCCAAAATGGCTATGAAAAGCTTCCCCAAACTCTTGGGAGAAGAAAGTCAAAGAACCATCGGCTGTTAGCTGGAGAGTAAAATCATTCTCTAAGTCTGACATGGGGAAATTAGGTGACAGGTGACAGGGGACAGGTGACAGGTGAGGTAGGGGAAAAATCCAATGTTCATTGACAAATGACTAATAACTAATGACTAACATTCAATTTGTTGTTTCATCAGACTGGTTACTCGAACATTTGCATGATCCGCAGGTTGTGATTGTAGATTGTCGCTTTTCTCTAGCTGACACCCAACTCGGACAAAAACAATATCAAGCAAGTCATATACAGGGGTCTTATTACCTAGATTTGAATCTGGATCTTTCTAGTCCTGTGGGTGAACATGGGGGGAGACATCCTTTACCTAAACCTCATGACCTAGCTGAGAAATTAGCAGCAATTGGGGTAGAGTTTCAAAAAACTTTAGTTGTCGCTTACGATGACTCTCGCTTGGCTTTTGCATCTCGTCTTTGGTGGTTGTTACGCTATTTGGGTCATGAACAAGTAGCGGTTTTGGATGGAGGCTTTAGCCAATGGGAAAAAGCTGGCTATCCTGTAACAGATGTCATCCCCCAACCGCAAACAGCTAAGTTTATCCCCCAAGTTGAAACAGAATTGATGGTAGATATTGAAGCTGTAAAAAATCGTAAAGATTTACCGACGGTTGTTTTGGTAGATTCGAGAGAAGGCGATCGCTATCGTGGTGAACGAGAACCAACTGATAAAATCGCTGGTCATATTCCCGGTGCGGTCAATTACCCTTGGATGGAAGTGACGGATACAGACGGCTATTTAATCCCGCCAACAGCACATCAACAACGCTGGGAACAACTAGAACCATCTGAAGAAATTTTAGTTTATTGCGGCTCTGGTGTTACAGCCTGCGTCAATTTGCTGTCTTTAGAGTTGGCTGGTATTCATACAGGTAAACTTTATGCTGGTAGTTGGAGTGATTGGATTAGTTATTGTTATTAGTCAATATACAATAATTACTTTAACTGTCACCTATCACCTATCACCTATCGCCTATCACCTATCACCTATCGCCTATCACCTGTCATCTCTAAAATTCACCTAACAGCCAGTTGTAATTGACACTTAAAAACCAGCTATCAAAATCAATGTTCCTGGTGGTGGAATCACCAAAGCTAAAACCAGTCTGAACATTCATTTTACTTGACTTAGATAAACGATAAGTTAAGTGGGCAAATAATCGATGAGATTGATCATGGCGATCGCGTTCTGTAAAGTCTGATAGATTCAATTGGTAATTCAAACCTACATCCAGAGGTTTTTGCACCTCGTAGTTCAACGATAACCACAAAGAATTCACTATACGACTACGGCTATCAGGGTCGGCTAAGTTCCAACTCAATTCATAAAAACTGTCCAGCGTCAGTCTTTTAGTCAGGGGATCTCTTCTACCCAAAGATAGCCGGAAAGACTGTTCACTCAAGAAGCGATCGCCAGATTTAAATATATCGCTACTGTTGGCATAAAATAATTTTTGATTACTCCAACTGATTTCACCGAACATTCGTCGCGATAGCTGTTGATAAATACCCAAATTAAATCTCAGTTGGTTATAATTAAATTTTGATTGGTCTATGTAACGAATTAAATTACCATCAATTGATCCATTTAAATAAGTCTTAGATCCCAAAGGAAAATATGCAGAAGTTAGTCTGATTCCATAAAATAACAACCCATCTTCTACAGGAATAGTTTCAGATGAAAAGATATTACTTGTATGAAAATAACCAAGACGTGCCTGTAGAGAACCTATCGGTTTAAACTTAGGTGCAGGACGTTCTATTGGTGGAGGTTGTTGTTGTTCTAGGGGTGGATTTGGTAAAGGTCTTTGACGTACCCTTAGTCCCAATTCCTGATAAATATCAGACTCAGAATTTGACTGTTTTGCTTCTCTTAGTCGCCGCCTCAGTCTCTGGGATCTTTCTAATCGTTCATTATCATTTTTTGGAGGTGATTCCAATAATTGTTCTATGGGCTTTGGGGAAGTTTGGGGAAAATTATTAGGTTGAGTTTCTAGCTGTGGTGATTCATTCCTCTGCTGAATAACATCCGTATCGGCTCTTGGTATAGAATTAGGTTCAGGATTTTCTGTTTGTGTCGGAATTGCTTGAGTAATTAACAGTCTTGGGTTAACCAAATTTAAATCCACCTGTTCTTCAGAGGATATCTCAAACACATTGAATTGTGGCAATTGAGCATCATTTGTGTCTAAATCAACCTTTTGACACAAATTATTCTTATTTTCTGCATCTAGCAAAAATTCTTGTATTTTTCCTAACTCATCCTGACACATTGATATGTCTGTTTTTTCACCTGATGATGCATTTACCTTGATGGTATAACTACTTGCACCAATGATGACTAATAAAACCGTGACTAAAAAACTTTTCCAGCCCTGAAATTGCATCTTGTATAGATGGATTTAATTGCTTTTACTTTGACTAGACACATTTTATATGTCTAAAATGTTCATCAAGAATAACTTAGCTTGCTATTAGTCTGATATTTTAAGTGTGCTTTGTGCTTATGAATGCGTTTAATGGCAGTTATGATACATATTCTTTCATTTAGAATGAATATTATTTTACAATACTATAGGACTCATATTAGATTTTTGAAATACACGTAGGGTTTGTTAGCGTCAGCGTAACGCACCTTCCCCAAAGCTTTTGGTGCGCTAAGGCTTACGCCTAACACACTCTACATATACTGAGATTTTTTTATAAATTAAATCGGATTTCTATATACACATTGTGCGTACTTAATTGCGTTTGATTTGCATATAAATTAGTCCAAATAGGTCTATACTTAAGTATATAGAAAATTACGTGAAATGTCTTGTATAGAAAATTTAGGTAACCTTAACAATGAACGAAATAAAAACATTTATATAAAAGTTATAAGATTGGCAATGTTGATATATTAAAATTTCAGCAGTGATTTTCAACTAGTTTAATATCAGTGCAATTTTTCATAATTTGATACTATGCGTTTTAAACTATTTCCGTGGTGGGGAATTGGCTTGTGGGGTTTAGCAATAGTAATAAGTTTATCAAATCCGGTAAACGCTAATACCCCTCTGACTCGTGCTGAAGTTCAGAGCCTCCGTAATTTTGTACAATTGATTCAAAGAAGCAACAGAAGTAAACGTCCGGCACGGTCTAAAGACGCTATTATTCCTGGAGATGGACTATCTACTGGTAGAGCTTCTTTAGTTGATTTGCGTTTCAATGACGGTTCTTTAGCTAGGGTTGGGGAACAAGCAGTATTTCAATTTTTGCCTAGAACTCGGAATTTTAGACTGTCAAACGGAACTGTATTACTGCTGATTCCACCAGGAAGGGGACAAACACGCATCCAAACCCCAAGTGCAGCAGCAGCAATTAGAGGTTCGGCGTTATTTGTGCGCTATGACCAACAAACAGATACTACAGTGATTGGTGCGCTGACCAATAGTGGGATTACAGTTTCTAACAAAGATGCTTCTCAAGACCAAGAGCTGCAAGCAGGACAACTGTTAGTAGTAGTCAAAGGTAGATTTCAGGGACTATACGATTTTGACCTGCAAAATTTTTATCAAACCAGTGACTTAGTTCAGGGATTAGATTTAACTCAAAAAAATAGTAGCTCTTCTTCCGACCCTGCGATCGCTAGTGTACAAGCAGAAATTGCCGTAGCTTTAGCAGGACAAGCACCGTTAAGTGGTCAAGGAATAATTGACAACCCATCTTTTTTAAATTTAACTGCTAGATCAGATGGTGAAGACACAGCTATAGGAGATTTAACCGCAGACTCAGATGGTTCTCCAATAGACACTTTTGTAGACATAGGAGAAATCTTATTTAATAATGCTCAAGAATTGGCAAATAGTGAAGACAAAATCACAACGCTAGAAAATAGGATTGATTCTAATTCTATTGACACAACAAGCAACTCTTCACCCTCAATCACACCCCAACAGCCTGCACCCATACCAGAACCGACACCAGAACCTATACCAGAACCGACACCAGAACCTATACCAGAGCCGACACCAGAACCCATACCAGAACCCATACCAGAACCGACACCAGAACCCACACCAGAACCTATACCAGAGCCGACACCAGAACCCACACCAGAACCCATACGAGAACCCACACCAGAACCCACACCAGAACCCATACGAGAACCCATACGAGAACCCATACGAGAACCCATACGAGAACCCATACGAGAATCCATACGAGACCCTAGGCACGGAATACCAAGAACTAACACTCCCTAACCTTTCTGCACATGAAAATTACGAGACCTTATGAGTAAGACCCCCAGATAAATCTAGGGGATGTCTAGACAATAAGGTTCAGATAAACCCAAAATAATGTATGGATGTGATTTATTAACCTTGCGGTGTACGTATATAAATTACCTGATTTTCCGTGTTGTAAATAAACAAAGGAAGATTGGCATTTTCACTAATCACTGTTAAAGCTTCCTGTAAGATTTCCCAGTGATTTGTAACGTCAACAATAGCACTGCTATTGTTAGTCGTGGCTTCAGATATACCACTTTGCAGCATTTGTTCGTATTCAGGAGTAATCCTGACACTAATTCCCTTTTCATCTACTGTAAAATTACAAATTCTAATTTCACTAGAACAGGTTTTATTTAAATCTGTACGGGTTTGCTGCCAAGCACTATCTAGTTGCAGTTTCTCTTGTGCTTGCTTGAGAGAGGCTGAGTATGGTGCTATGGCACTCTGAGCTTGATTGTAGTAGAGACTGTCATTAGAGACTTGTTTAGCCGCCTGTAAAGCCTGCTCCCAATATATGACAGCTGCTTGCCATTGTTGTTGTTGTTCGTAAGCTTTGGCTTGCTTGGCAATGCTTATAAGTTGTTGGTAGCTTTTAGCTCCTAGTTCTTCTATGGTGACGCGATCGCGCGCTCTGGCTAATTTAGGTTTATATTCTAATAACAGCTGTTGTGCCTCTTGGTATCCCGGACTAGTCTGGGGAATCACATTCAAAGCATTAACGACTATTTGCCAAGTAGACTGTACTTTTTGCCAATCTGGGATAGTTTTAGCCGTGCTTTCACGCCTTGCTGCTACACCCGCCACAGCTTTCGCATCCACCAGTTTTTTCAGCCATTTTTCTTCAGTCTGTATTTGCTGATTGACAGTTTTTAAGTTGGCACGATATCTCAGTAATCGTGGCTGTACTAGTCGGTAAAGTTCATTATTGGCATTAACTAATTCTAACGGTGCGATCGCCTGCCGCCATAAGTTTTGTCTAGCTTTTAATTCTTCTGGGCTATTGGCAGGTGTTTTCATCTTTTGTTCTGCCACAGTAGCAGTTTCTAAAGCTTTTAGCACCTGATTAATTTTTTCCGACTGTGCAGACAAACTGAATTTGAGTTCTTCAGCTTGCTGATAATGCGGCGACCACAAGGGGATAACTGTTAAGGCAGCACTGGCGGTTTCTAGCTGCTGTGTAATTGCAGCTAATTCATTGTCTGACTTAGCGCGACTTATTAGCTGTCTAGACTGAGTTTTGAGTTCTTCAGCCGTTTGCATCTCTCTACACTCAGACATCACACAAGGACGAGTCAGTACATAAGCACCGACACCACCTACAAGGACAACTCCTATCAAAGCCATACCCAGGAAAATAGGCGAAATTTGCCTGCGGTGTGGAGTTGTTAATAAATCTGGTGTACCCGCTAAAGGGTCAAATATTTCTTCTTCAGTTTCATCTTCAGTCTGACTGACTGGAGGAGAATAAGCCAGAGGATATGCCGCCGGTATTGCTTCCTCAGCTATTTCATCTTCCTCATTTTTCTCCTTGACTGGAGTTTCTATCTGCTCATAACCCTTCATCATGAGGGAACGTTTAGCATAGGGAAGTTTTTCACCCAACATTCTCAAGAAGCACTGAATTTGTTGCTCTCTATAAGGTGCTAGCGACTGAATAACTTCCTCAATCACGGAAAAAATTTGTTCTGTGTCAACCTTTATACTGACTGGATGTTGAGTAAGAATCATCAACTCGTCTTTGTTGACAGCACACTTAATCTGGAAAACTTCACCAGATGGGACTTCTGCTAGGAATTGTTCCTGCAAGGTTCTGGCTAAGATTTGCAAATCTTCCTGCTGGACTGCTACTGTCATAGAGCTTTCCTGCTGGTTTTCTATATTATATTTTTTATTTTTGAGAGACCCAAATGAAGGTTGCTCATTGATTGAATGCAGATGCACAGTTTAACCAACCATAATCATAAAATCCAATAGACCAACTTTTTAACACACAATTTGGAGTTGTCACCAAAAATTCAACTGCTACATCGAATCAACGCAGGTTTTATTCTATATTAGTAAATTCACCGATATTGTTTATGACGAAATTCCAACACAATACTAAGGAGTTAGTGCTAAAAATTAAATGTGCTGTATTGGCTCAATTCGATAGAATTGATACGTGAAAAATAAGTTTTTATAGTTGCTCAAGGCGGGATTATTTAATTGGGGTGCAGTCAAAAACTAAAGAACAGCACCAAAAATAATTCTCTGAAAGTATAAATATCAGGTGCGTAACAATGGATTTATTGGAATATCAAGTTAAAGAATGGTTTGGGGAAATAGGCATTCCCGTATTGCCTTCCCAACGCATAGACCATCCTACAGATTTAAAACGCCTGAAAATTCGCTATCCGATTGTGCTGAAATCGCAAGTACACGCTGGAGACAGGGCAAAAGCAGGAGGAGTCAGGATAGTAGAAACAACCATTGATGCTGTCGCGGCTGCCCAAAACATCTTTAACTTGCCCATTTGGGGCGAATTACCAGAAGTTGTGCTAGCAGAATCTAAGTACGATGCTAGTCAAGAGTTTTATTTAGCAGTAGTTTTAGATACGGCTATTTGCCGACCAATTCTTTTAGGTTGCCAAGAACCGGATGTTGATTGGGAACTAGCTGGCGAAAAAATGCAGCACGTTGTTGTAGAACAAGAATTTTCGCCTTTTTATGCCCGCAGGCTGGCTTTAAAAATGGGTTTACAAGGCACATTGATGCAGTCGGTAAGTACCGTTTTAGAGAAAATGTATCAGTTATTCATCCAAAAAGACCTAGATTTAGTGGAAATTAATCCCTTGGCCATTAATTCTTCTGGGGAAGTGATGGCACTCAATGGTAAAGTCAGGGTGAATGAACGGGCAATTGGTCGGCATCCAGAAATTGCGGCAATGGCAGCGAAAATAGCCAATTATCATGGCAAAAATCAGATCAATTCCCGGTTTGGTGAGTGGGATAGTCTAGCCATGCACGGCAAAATTGGTATTTTAGGCAATGGTACAGGTTCGATGATGGCAACCTGTGATTTAGTGGCTAGTGCTGGTGGTAAACCAGGGATGTGTTTAAATCTCCGACACGCTTCGATTATTGATACATCACCAACCACATTTTGCGATCGCTTAGTTAAAGGTTTAAATATCCTAGCTGCTGATAAAAGTATTCAGGTCATACTCATTAATCTTCTCGGTAGTATTCCCCAACCAGAAGCCGCAGCCACAGCGATTGTTGATTTTGCATTAGGTAACAAAGGTGAACTACCATCATCGGTGGTACGCTCTAAGGGCAATAAACGAGAGCATCTGTCACCATACTTAGTCATTCGTCTAGCTGGTTCAGAGCTAAACACCGTTAAAAACGTTTTAGCACCATTAGAAGCTCATGATGATGGACTGATAGTGGTGGAAAATTTAGATGAAGCTGTAGCCGCAGCAGTTAGTCTGGTCAAATCACCCGCCTATAAGAAAGCTTCCTAGCTATTAGAGGTGACAGGTGACAGGTGACAGGTGACAGGTGACAGGTGACAGGTGACAGGTG
>NZ_CAWUDL010000077.1:0-32486 GCF_963920945.1 Anabaena sp. CCY 9402-a | reverse complement strand
AAAATTAAAAATTAAAAATTAAAAATTAAAAATTAAAAATTAAAAATTAAAAATTAAAAATTCAAGCCCACGGATTTATCCGTGGGCTTGAATTAATGTTTCTTTGCACTTTTTCGTGTCCATAAATAAATTTAGGGGCTTGTATCCTTTTCTTCTTTGGTCACACTAGCTTTAGGTGATTACTGAAGGTTTTTATCACTTCCGCGATCGCAGTATCACAAATGAGATTTTCAAAAACAATTTTCTCACTTTTCATAGGGGCCAAGAAATCTTTCCCCGTTAAAATGAATCATGTGATCTGGTTGATCTGCTACCCAAACTTCTGTCTCCCAAGAAATCTCAGCCAGATATCGAGTCATTTCCTTACGACTTGGGAAAGCTGTAACAAAAACTAATCCCTTATTGCTGGACTGAAATAGCTGCTTTAATTCGTTGCGACGTTTCAAGTTGACCGGGCCATGACTAGTCACAGCTTCTATCAATACAAGCCAATCTTGTTGCTCATAGTAAACTACAATGTCTGGCATTTTCCCATGAGGATTTAATTCAATCCCCATTTCTTGAAATTTCTGAGTTTCATTAATGATGAACTTATCCCCAGCATCGCCGACATAGAGAACAAAACCCCCAGGTGTAAATCTGGGACAGAAACTTTCTAAAATTGCTTTGATCAATATATTTTGTCCACCTGATGATAATTGAATGGCTTGACCATCAGGCAAACTTACAGGAATGATGGGGATGTTGCGATTCCTATCTTGCAATAAATTTGTAATTGCAACAGCATAATTGCGACGAGTCTCTTCCCACGCCTCAGAACCATAAGTAGCTAAACAAAATTAATTACACAAAGTTAAGCCATAAAACCCTTATCCAGAATAGAAACTCATGTGTAAATAATTCTGTGCGATTACTTAGGATTTAAGAAGTGACAATGCTTGTTGATGAAGTTGATAACACCATTGTGGACTGTTAATGGGTCTGTCTGGTCGGTCTGGATTCTCAACTACTATCCCCATCTGCACAAACTGGTGCATAGTCTGCCGTCGAACTGTTTCGCGTGTATTCGGTGCGTATTGTTTACCGTAGTAATCACGAAACCAATCCATCATTTCTGTTATTCTGCGTCTTGGTGCTGTCGCTTGATGCCAAGGTGTTTCCGGTCGAATGTTTGCCAAGGCGAGTAAGCAAAGTGCTGAACGCTCGTTTTGTTGCTGTTTGGGAGCATCAATATGTTTGAGCATAGCAAGTGCCTCCTCAATTCGTTTACTAGCCTGAATTGCGTTCGTTGCTTCGCTCATAATCGACAAAGTTTTATGTACAACCTGATCAAGTTGCTCCTGATCAAAGTGAGAATCACCAATTTGGCTTCCTAGTAGGATTAAGTCATCTTTGTTAGGGTATTTAATTCTACGCAAATCCGTTGCATTAACTTGTGTATGTCCACTAAACTGCCGGAAGTAACTATCAAATAAAGTGGAATTGAGAAATGCTGCTAGACCTCGTGCTAGGTCAGGATTCATTCCCTGTCCTTGAGCATGGTAGTAGTTGAGGTGATTCTCTATACCTAATACTGGTGCATCTAAAGGAGAACACACAGCAGCAACAACACGACGCTTTTCTTCCTTAGCAGAAAATCGCTTTGTCAACACGTACCAACCTGATGGAACTAACCATTTTTTTGTTTCTTGGTTTTGTTCAATTGCGATCGCCTTACGCGGATTGCTGGGTGGGAATAAAACTTTCCCTGCCTTGATAGCTTCTGGGTAAAGTAATGGAACACTTTGCTCATCCCAGCCAGTTCTCAAAGCTGACTTGAGACGAAAATCGACAACTGGCCCCGTTGAAACTTCTAAACCAATTTCATTCAAAGTAGAGGAGAATTTATTCATTTGCACTCTCAAAAAATCTTCAAGAGAGTTAGTCACAATATGAATAAAACGCTCAGAATCATTTGTTTCAACGACTTCGCTATAAGGAACGTACCTTAATTCTGAAAATTCATCTAATTCGGTTTCATAATTTCTACTAATTTCTACATAATCAGGCTTTGTTTTTGTTTTATTTGCATGAAAAATAATATTTTCTTGTAATACTTTATCTTCCGCAAAAGCTGTGGAACGACTCTCAAAAATATGAATTTTTTTAAGTCCTATCTTCTCCAAAAATTCTTTACGGAAAGGACGAAAATAAGCACCATTACAGAAACTTCTCGGCGTAATTGCAACTATCTCTCCATCCTCAGCAAGCTGTAATACAGTCAGCCAAACAAATGCACTATATAGATTTACAGTTTCAATTCCCAGTTTTGCAAGGATTTTCTTTTCAACTGATTGACTGTTAATCTTCTTATAAGGTGGATTCAGAATCGCGTGAGTAAAACTGATGGAAGGCTTGGTAAAAAGTGGCAAATTTATTTCAGTAAAAGCCTTGATGAAGCTTTCTTCATGTAAGCAGTAATTTGCCTTAATTCCTTTGTTTTCTAAAGCAACACAACACTCTATAAGGCCTTGCCTCAAAGAAGATAGAAAAATTGGTTCAACTTCATACGCTGTGATAAAACAACTTTCAACCTGGTTGGGATTTGCCAATATTTTTTCTACAAATGCAGCCGTTAATGCGCCCACCCCAGCACCAGGATCTAAAAGACTGATGTGACCAGACAGATTACTGAATTGTCTCGCCATAAAACGAGCAACTGGAGCAGGAGTAAAAAACTGTCCCAATTCACTACGCTGCTTCAGATTCAATTTTGAGGAGAGATAAATTCTGTTAATCTCAGTAGAATCTGTCAAAAATATCGCCATGCTGTCAATTCAGTCTCAAAGATGAAGATATATCAAATATTTGCATCTTAGAGCCTATTTATAAAGTAAATATTCAGTAGGTTGTGTTACGGCTATGTAAGGATTTGAGGATTTTACCAAATGATATCTAACTGTAACGCACCAATATTATATGGTGCGTTACGCGTTGCTTTAACGCACCCTACAATTTAAGGTTTACTTTATAAATCAATCTCTTATTGTAAAGGTTTATTAGTAAGGACTTTAGTCCTAAAAAAAGAGCTAGAGCCACTTACTAAAAAATCAATTCCCTAAACTAAAAACGGACGTGCTAAGAAAAAGCTGGAAATTGTCTTAGAATCTACAGGTTCTCCTTCCAGAATGGCTTTCTCTAGTTGTTCTGGAGTGAAAAATACAATCTCGATATCTTCGTCTTCGTCTTTTTGAGGTGGTGTGTCTAACTTTTCTACATCTCTGGCGAGGTAGGCATAGATAATCTCATCAGAATAGCCTGGTGCTAGGAAAAATTCGCCTAATTTGTCCCATTTTTCTGCGCTATGTCCGGTTTCTTCTTCAATTTCGCGCTTGACAGTATCTAGGGGATCTTCATTGGGTTCTAAAGTTCCTGCGGGAAATTCTAATATCCGTCCTTGAATCGCAAAACGATACTGACGTACAAGTATTAGTTTACCTTCCGCAGTCACAGGCACAGCTAAAGCACCGCCGGGGTGACGAATGCACTCCCATTCTCCTTCGGCTTTGTTGGGTAAGCGCAAGCGATTCACTTCAAAGTCAAATTTGCGGCCCTTATAGAATAGGCGTTGTTTTAATAGCTGTGGTAATTCTCTACCTAGTGGCATAGTTAAATTCTGTTGTTTATAACCGTACAAAACTATACTGGTTCTGGCAATCGCACCAGTGTTTTTTACGTTGATTGAGTGGTAACTTTAACTGCTCTTTAACAAATGTACATCAGAACAGTCTACTTTTTTTACCAGCTCTTTGATCGCTAATCCGGAAACTGGCTCTATCCAGTCTGGGGTAATCTCTACCAATGGCACTAAGACAAAGGCTCGCTGGTGCATTCGCGGATGGGGAATTTGGAGGTTTGGTGTATCGATAATTAAGTCATCGTAGAGCAGTATATCTAGATCAAGCGATCGCGCACCCCAACGTTCTCGACGCACTCGCCCAAATTTCTGCTCTATCGCCAGCAATGTGTCTAATAATTCCTGGGGACTCATTTTTACTTGCACTATGACACAGCCATTGATGTAATCTGGTTGTGGTGGGCCTACAGCTTTGGTTCTATACCAACTAGATTTCGCCTCTAGTTCAATGCCTGGAATTTCGCTTAATTCTAGGGTTGCTGCCGCCAATATTGCCACAGAATCGCCAATATTACTGCCTAAAGCTAAGGCACTACGGACAACTTTGGCTAGCACTCTATTCTGTATCAAGTCACTATTTAGGTAGATAGGTAAGGGTTCTAATATATTTTTTTAATACTTTTGATAGTTTTTTGAGATTCAATAATTCACTAAAAGTAATGTATTCATCTTGACAAAATAAGCATTAACTGAATGTAAAAAATCTATTTTGTGTAGCAATGAATTCAGTTAATTATTTATGGGATATTATACTAACACGGAAAGTAGTGAGCCAAGCCAAAAACTATCATTTGTTGGCTAGCTAATAACCGCGTTCACCTAAGAACTAATGTGGAGCAACTTACCTTCTAGTTCCAGTAACCAAATTTAAGTGACTCAGATAAGGAGGAACTGCGCTTGTCGCCCGGTAATCGTTTAGAGAAAGAGGAATCCACAAATGATCACTTACCATCCAACCGGTTGGTGACTGGAAGGCAGTTGTTGCATAATATGAACAGTGTGACATCAGGGATCATTAATAGGTTCAGCAGTCGGGAACGTCCGTTCTATCGGCGTGTGTGGTTTTGGACAGGCTTGAGTTTGGGGGGTGGGGTAATTGCTTTGAGCTACTTTATCTCCACAATAGATCGTACTTTACCAGATAAATCTGAACTACAAACTGTCATCCGCGAGCAAACATTAACGATCAAAGCTGTTGATGGCAGTATATTACAACAGCAAGGCGAAGCAACTAGAGAACCGCTCCATTTAGAAAAAATACCTGAGCAGCTGCAACAAGCTTTTATTGCCATCGAAGATAGAAGATTTCAGCAACATGGTGGTATTGATCCCCAAGGAATTATTAGAGCAGCTGTTAATAATTTGCGATCGCAAACTGTGGTAGAAGGGGGTAGTACGATCACCCAACAGCTAGCTCGCATTCTCTTCCTCAAACAAGAACGGACGATTTGGCGCAAACTTAAAGAAGTCCGCCTAGCCCAAAAACTAGAACAAGAATTAACTAAAGACCAAATTCTAGAGCGTTATTTAAATTTAGTATATTTAGGTTCAGGGGCTTATGGTGTAGCAGATGCCGCATGGGTGTATTTCAGTAAACCCGTAGACAAACTTACCCTAGCGGAAATAGCCACCATAGCCGGACTCGCTCCTGCACCCAGTTCCTATTCCCCAGCTAATAATCCCACATCTGCTGGGCAGAGGCGGGATTTGGTCTTGCACAGAATGCAGGAAGAGGGATTTATCACAGCCGCCCAAAGACAAGCCGCATCACAAGAACCAATTAAACTCAAATCAAGTTTACCGAAGCGGCTACAATTAGAAGCCCCTTATTTTAGTAGCTACATTCTGCAAGAATTACCGCAGCACGTACCTTCCGATGTCTTGGCTAACGGGGGTTTAATCGTAGAAACTACCCTCAACCCAACTTGGCAAAAAGCAGCTGAAGCAGCCGTCACCAAAACTTTAAAAAATCAAGGTCGCTGGCAAAACTTTAAACAAGCAGCTTTAGTAGCCATTGACCCCCGCAACGGTGAAATTCAGGCGATGGTGGGAGGTAAAGACTTTGGCAAAAACCAATTTAACCGCGTTACCCAAGCCCAACGTCAACCAGGATCAACATTTAAAGGGTTTGTCTATGCTACCGCGATCGCTACAGGCAAAAGCCCCAACGACACCTATTTAGATGCGCCTTTTGTCGTCGATGACTACGAACCTAAGAACTACGGCAAAACTTTTCGGGGTTGGATGAGTATAAACGATGCTCTGACGCGTTCTGTGAATGTAGTAGCCCTCAAAGTATTACTTGATATAGGATTTGATCCGACTATCAACACAGCCCATAATATGGGCATTAAATCTAAACTTATACCCACCTATTCCCTTGCCCTCGGCTCGAATGAAGTCAATCTTTTAGAATTAACTAGTGCCTACGGTACTTTTGCCACCCAAGGATTACACGCCCAACCCTATGGTATACGTCGCATCCTGAACCGCAAAGGTGAGGTCATATGGTCAGTAGATTCTCAACCCAAGCGAGTCCTTGATCCTACTACCGCCGCCATCATGACTTCGATGTTACGCAACGTCGTCGAAGCAGGTACAGGTGCGGCCGCCCAATTAGATAAGCGACCAGTCGCAGGCAAAACAGGCACATCCGATGAAGCCCGTGATTTGTGGTTTATTGGCTACATTCCCCAAGTAGTTGCAGGGGTATGGTTAGGGAATGATAACAATCGCCCCACCTCTGGGGGTAGTGGTAGTGCAGCCTACACTTGGCATGAGTTTATGGAAGTCGCAGTGCAGGGAATGCCGGTAGAAAAGTTTCCTGACAGACCTAAACTAAAAGGTCGCAAAGGCAGCATTAAAGCTAAACCCATTAAGCCTAAAAAAGTCTTGCATGGTTCTCTTAACTCTGATGAAAAATCAGAAAAACAGGATACCAGCTCATCTAGAAGACGCAGAAACAGCAACCAAGAAACAGATGATAATTCATCAAGAAGACGGCGACGCTATCGTCGTAGTCAAGAATCCAATTCTAGTGCCAGTGCAGCTTCTCCACCTAGAAGAGAGCGAACTAGAACGGTAGAATCAGGTTCTTCTACACCTCGTAGTTCTAGAGAGTCTTCATCCCCCACACCTTCTTGGCGTGAAAGACTCAAACCTAGAAGTTAATAGTCATTAGTCATTAGTCAGGGGTTATGCTCCCCTACTTCTTCTACCTGTCACCTGTCACCTGTTCCCTATAACCTGATATAAATATACTACTGTTAATTTATCGATAAAGCGTAATATCCAGTGGTGTCATTAAAATCAAGCTTCATTGACTCAGGTAGTCAAAAGACCAAGCTGTTATTCACACGACGGTCACTTTTGCCAGACTATCAAAATAGCCTGTGGCAGATTGACACAGGTTTCGTCAGAACTGTCACTTATCAGGAAAATGGTACAACTGTAGCATTGGGATTGTGGGGTTCTGGCGATATTGTTGGTAGAACGTTGTCAAAATTAGAACCTTACCAGATGGAGTGTTTGACAAAGGTTGAAGCCAGAATTTTACCCCTAGAAGAATGGTCTGATTCTACAGAAACTCTACTGGCTCACATTCAACAGTCCGAAGAGTTAATGGTCATTCGGAGCTATAAAAAAGTAGAAACCATGCTGCTGAAGCTCTTGGCTTGGTTATCTCAAAGGTTTGGCTTAGAAGTAGAGAAGGGACGTTTAATCGATATGCGTCTGACTCACGAAGATTTGGCGGATATGATAGGTTCGACACGGGTGACTGTAACACGCATCTTGGGACAATTTGAGCAAGAAGGTTTGATTGACAGGCAATCGCTCAATAGAATTATCCTGAGAGAAGAAGATATTTGGTACTACGAGATTTAAAAGCAGAAGAGTCAGATTGTTGCGTAAGTCCTGTTCTCTTCGAGATGCTACGCGAACAGTCTTGTATGTGTCGAAAAATTAGCTATGTTCTCTGGTTTGAGGAGATGATGTTATGTTGACTATTTTAGGCTTTTTAGGGCTACTTTAATTCACTACGTAAAGTTTTGTATCACATTCAACATTTCTGGACTAGAAATATAGATATCAAGAAAGAGGGAGTGATTTCCCAATTTCCTTAACTTCTCATGAATCTAGTACACAAATTATCATGGCTTCAATCAGCAATTTGCATTATTTCTTTCAAGGACTGAGGTTAAAACCCTCTTTACAATACCAACTTTTAGAGGAATGTTTAGGTCAGATGACTGGTGCTGAAGTCGCTGTTTTCATTCTATGGAAATTGGAATGAACGCATGTAAAAGTTTGTTGTACTAAAGACCAGGAAAATTGCTATAGCCCAATGCTCAATTTTGTGGGTTTATCCGCAGATGTGGCTAATTCCAATTCTATCATAGCAGTTGCGATCGCGGCCCATGAAGTCGGTCATGCCTTAATAAGAGAGATTTCTGGAAAATTTGCTTAGATTCTCAAATTTATGCTCATCAAGTATATACAGACTCTTTTAGTAAATTAATATTCAGATAATTATTATGAGCAATTTCAATCAAATTCCCTCTGAGTTTAAGGTTTTTTCCACAGAACCAGAATTAAAAATTAGATATTCTACTGGAGTTGCAGCTAAAGGCTGTTTATTAATTTTCTTCATACCATTTTTTTTCATATTTGCTGGACATTGCTTCGGACTGCTGTCGGGATTATACGAGCTGTTAAATCTCCGCTTTTCGGAAGCCATCCAACTTTGGAGTTATAACACTAATAATATTTGGTCTATGCTGATGTTTTTCGGGATGCTATTTCTTTTAGGGTTCACTTCTTGGGCTTTCGTATGGGGTATTCTGGGAGTCACTCAAATTCATGCTACCCAAGAATCTCTGACAATTATCTATCAACTTCTGGGTATGTCTCATAAAATTTCTGTTTTAGCTACCAACATCAGCTACTTTAATCAATTTCTCAACAGAACTAGTGAGGCTGACTCCTGGGATTTAGAAATTGTTACCAAGCAAAAGCTTTATGCAACAGATATATCATATCCTCGATGGTTTCCCGCCAAATTAATATCAGAAGATGGTTTAATTCGGATGAATTATAAAACAATTAATCTCTATGGACATTCACACCATCATCCTAGTGAATGGTTGGGGAAAGTGCTAGCAGACTTTTATCAAGTTGAGTTTAAATCAACATTTAATAGCAACTCTGCTTAACTCACAACAAACACCTAAAATCTCCTTCAAACTCTCCGACCTCCGTGTTCTCTGTGTTCTCTGTGATTAGTTATTCCCATCGTAAATTATGTTGAGTTGCGGGAGCAGGGGAAAGATAGAAAAAATCACATGAGTTAATGGGATAAATTCTTTTCACTCTGCGTAACTTTGCGCTGACCTCAGCGAACCTCTGCGTTGAAAAAACTGTTTTTTCGATATGTCCATGAAATCTTAAAAATGCTTCCCGAAGTCCCTGAGCCTATTTTATTAACCCAGATTTTTGCCAAGCTTACTTCTTTAGGACGTATTCATAACGTTTCTACAGGCGTTGAACCCTCGTAAATTGGCAAAGGTACTGTACTCTACTATTGACTGTTTTTTAGTCAAAAAAAATGATTTAATAAAACTCTTGTAAATGTCTACATTTTGATGCGTAGCCATCTAATGTTACGTTTTATAACTTTTCAATAACTGCATAACTATTTACCGATGAAACAACGTTTGTCTCACAAAGTCGTATTATCATCTACCTGCGCTCTGCTAATAACAGCCTGTGGAAGTAACTCAGCAAATAATTCCCCAAATAATACTCCCGACACCACAAATACATCTAATACAGTTCCTATCGGTATTGCTGTTGCTCAAACTAGCAATGTGGCGTTGCTAGGTCAAGAGCAAGTCGCTGGGGTGAAAATTGCGGAAAAGTATTTTAATGAAAAAGGTGGCATTAACGGCACACCAATTAAATTAGTATTTCAAGATACATCTGGCGATGAAGCTGGTGCAATAAATGCTTTTCAAAATTTAATTAATAAAGATAAAGTCGTTGGTATTGTCGGCCCTACTTTGTCTCAACAAGCTTTTAGTGCTAACCCTGTAGCCGAACGTGCTAAAGTCCCAGTAGTAGGTCCATCAAATACAGCTAACGGAATACCAGAAATCGGTGATTATGTAGCACGTGTATCCGTACCAGTTTCTATAGTTGCTCCTAATGCTGTAAAAGCTGCACTCAAACAAAATCCTAACATTAAAAAAGTAGCCGTTTTCTTTGCTCAAAATGACGCATTTAGCAAATCAGAAACAGAAATTTTTCAAAAAACTGTTAAAGACCAAGGCTTAGAATTAGCCACAGTTCAAAAGTTTCAAACAACTGACACTGACTTTCAAAGCCAAGCTACAAATGCAATTAATTTAAACCCAGATTTAGTAATTATTTCCGGTTTAGCCGCAGATGGTGGTAACTTAGTTAGACAACTTAGAGAACTAGGTTACAAAGGTTTAATTGTCGGTGGTAATGGAATGAATACATCGAATGTCTTCTCAGTTTGTAAAGCTTTGTGTGATGGTGTATTGATAGCTCAAGCTTACAGTCCAGAACATCCCGGTGAGATTAATGCTGCTTTTCGCAAGGCTTACGTAGATCAATTTAAGAAAGAACCTCCCCAATTTAGCGCACAAGCTTTCGCAGCCGTACAGGTGTATGTAGATGCACTCAAAGCATTAGATAATCAGAGCAAAGTCAATACATTACAGTTACCACAATTGCGAACAGAATTAAATAAGCAAATATTGGCTGGTAAATACAATACACCATTAGGAGAAATTAGTTTTACTCCAATAGGTGAAGTTGTGCAGAAAGATTTTTATGTAGCACAAATTAAAATGGAAAAAGATGGTATTCAGGGTAGGTTTACATTTTTGAAATAGGGACTGGAAATCAATTCAAAATTCAAAATTCAAAATTTTTGCCTTTTGCGTTTTTCTGCCCAATGCCCAATTACGAATTACGTAGGCGTAAGCCTTGCCGCAGCCCATTACGAATTACGAATTAAATCACATGGATTTTAGTTTGTTTCTTCAACAACTATTAAACGGCTTATCTATTGGCAGTGTTTATGCAATTTTTGCTTTAGGTTATACGTTGGTTTATTCCATTTTGGGAATTATCAACTTAGCTCATGGGGCAATTTTTACTCTGGGGGCATATTTTACCTATGCACTCATGGGGGGTACTTTTGGATTTAATGGCTTGTTGGCTAATGCAACGCTACCGATAAATTTACCATTTGCTATGGCTTTAATTATTGGCAGTAGTTTGGCGGGATTAGTTGGGGTAGCTATGGAACGCATTGCTTTTCAACCTTTGCGGCGTAAAGGTTCTGACCCTTTACTCACAGTAGTTTCTAGCTTAGGAGTAGGAGTTGTAATTGTAAATTTAATTCAATATTTAGTAGGCGCAGAAAGTTATACATTTCCTGCTAATACTTTTGGGAATTTACCACCAGCGATTAATTTTGGTAGTCTAGCCAAACCGATTCCTATTCGTAGTGTGCAGTTGATTATTTTTGTGGTGTCGGTGGTAATTGTGGCTATTCTCACCTACTTTATTAATCGTACTAAATACGGGAAAGCGATGCAGGCGATCGCAGAAGATCCAACTACTGCCAGTTTATTGGGTATTGATAGCGATCGCTTTATTGTCTTAACATTCTTCATCAGCAGCTTTCTCGCTGGTTTAGCAGGAACTTTGGTAGCCTCTAGCGTCAGTATTGCAGGCCCTTATTTTGGTATCGCCTTCGGGTTGCGAGGTTTGGCGGTGATTGTTTTGGGTGGCTTAGGGAGTATTCCCGGTGCGGTGTTGGGGGGTTTACTCATTGGCGTAGTTGAAGCACTTGTCCCGGCTGAATTGTCTGGGTATAAAGACGCTGTGGCTTTTGGCATTTTATTTGTCATGCTATTAGTAAGACCACAAGGCTTATTAGGTCGTCGGTTTATCCAGAAAGTGTAAAACTGTGAATAGTCAAGTTGATCACTGATAACTATCCACTGAGGTATCAAGCTATGACAACATTTACAAAACCAAAATTAACATTTGAGCAGTTTCTTGATCAATGTCCAGAGGAAGGTTTCTATGAACTTATCGATGGGGAAATAGTAGAAGTGCGTTCAACCAGAAATCATGATGATGTCGCTAATTTTATCTTGTTTGGCTTCTATGATGAAATTAGGCAATTTAATTTAAATTTTGTAGTAAATAACACAGCAGTTTTTAGAACTATAACGGCGAAAGGAATAGAACAAGGTCGTAAGCCTGATGTGAGTGTCATAGATAGAGATTTATGGCGATCAAACCGTTCTGCTTATGCTGCACTTGAGCAACCTATTCAGTTAGCTGTAGAGGTGACATCAACTAATTGGGAAGATGACTATATTGATAAATTGGATGAATATCAAAGATTAGGGATTCAGGAATATTGGATTGTCGATTATTTGGCAACTGGTGACAGAAAATATTTAGGTCAACCTAAAGAGCCAACAGTATTTGTGTTTCTATTAAATGCTGATGGTGAATATGAACGTAATGCTTTTAAGGGTTCTGAGCGCATAATCTCACAAACTTTTCCAGAACTAAAGCTGACAGCAGAACAAATATTAACAGCTTAGATTTCATCCAAGCAAATTAAAATGGCTGAATTTTTTTCTACCTATGGCTCACTCATTGTTTCAATGGTATTAGGAGCATTACTCGGACTATCACTATATTTACCATTAATGGCTGGACAATTATCTTTAGCTAGCCCTGGATTTTATGCTTTAGGAGGTTATATTGCAGCAATTTTATCAACCAAAGTTTTTACATCTAGTAGTGATTTATTCCCTATTCCGTTATTATTATTAGAGATGTTAATTGCGGGGTTAATTTCTGGTTTATTGGGTATAGCTGTAGGTATTCCCGCCTTAAGATTGCGGGGAATTTATCTAGCGATCGCTACAATTGCATTTGTAGAAGTTCTGCGTGTTTTTTCCCTAAATTTAGAAATTACAGGCGGTGCGGTAGGAATTTTTGCTATCCCTCAACCATTCCCCACTCAAATTGAATATTTATGGATTGCCTTACCATTACTATTAATTAGTATGGTTTTATTCTACCGTTTAGAACGGGTACGCGTCGGTAGAGCCTTTACTGCAATCCGTGAAGATGAATTAGCAGCCGGAGCAATGGGAATTAACCCCACTTATTATAAAGTTTTAGCGTTTACTTTGGGGGCAATTTTAGCGGGAGTCGTGGGTGCAATTAGCGCACACTTTCTCAACACTTGGAATGCAAGACAAGGTACATTTGACGCTAGTATTATTTACTTAACTTTTGTGTTAATTGGTGGTTCAAGAAGTTTTTTAGGTTCAGTGGTAGGTGGTATGGTATTTACAGCCTTACCCGAAATTTTACGCGGTTTAGCTGATACGGGTGGTTTACCTGAGTGGTTAGCGCAATTTCTCCGGGATGGGAGATTAATTATTTTTGGTTTACTGATAGTAATAGGTACTATTTTCTTTCCCCAAGGTTTGATAACTCCTGATATTTTTAAAATAGGTAAAGCAAAAAATAGGTAAAGCAGGTGACAGTTGACAGTGAAGGGGGAAGTGTTTTTTTCATATTTTGCTAGTTTTCGTCGTTGCGCTATTCGGAGGCTTACATCTTGTTTTGTATCATTTGTTTTATTGAACACTCGATGATTATTGAGAATGGTGCAAAATATCAGTAAAGAGTATTAAATATTACTTCACACAATACTCAACAACCAATACTCAATCCTCAACACTCAAAAATGTCCCAAACTATCCAGATAGATAAAAGCAAATCTATTTTAGAAGCCAAGTCAATCACTCGCTGTTTTGGTGGGTTAGTGGCGGTAAATAATGTTTCTTTTACAGTTAATCAACATGAAATTTTTGGGTTAATTGGCCCTAATGGTGCTGGGAAAACAACTCTATTTAATTTAATTACAGCGTTGATTTCCCTTTCTAGTGGAGAATTAAGATATCACGGTCGAGAAATTTCGCACTTACGTTCTTATCAAATTGCTGCTTTAGGTATTGCTCGCACCTTTCAAAATATTCGCTTATTTGGGGAATTATCAGCACTAGAGAATGTGATTATTGCCCGGCATTTGCATACGAATAGTAGTATATTTACAGGTGTTTTAGGCTTACCTCCAGCACCAAGAGAAGAAGCAAAAAGTAGACAGAAAGCTTTAGAATTATTAGAGATGGTGGGATTAAGCGATCGCGCCCAAGAAAAATCTCGAAATTTTGCCTATGGTAATCAGCGTCGCTTAGAAATTGCTCGTGCTTTAGCCCTAGAACCGCAAATATTACTACTCGATGAACCTGCTGCGGGGATGAATCCCAGTGAAAAAGTGCAATTGAGTGACTTTATTCGGAATTTACGCGATCGCTTCAATTTAACTATTATTCTCATTGAGCATCACGTTCCATTAGTTATGGGATTATGTGACCGAATTGCAGTCTTAGATTTTGGACAATTAATAGCCTTGGGTGAACCATCTGTAGTCAGAAATAACCCGGCTGTGATTGAAGCTTATTTAGGTAATGAATGAGCAATTAAATTTTGTAGTAAGGATTTCGTTCTGATCATCTATTAATAATCTGCTCCACCGCCACAGAAATATCTGGAAATGCAAGCGGCTGAATTGTGCCGATTGTTAATGTTTGTTTCGTCGCGTATTCTCCATCTAAGATATCTCGAAACACAACTAAATTGAGCTTTCGCAAGTTCACCACCCAGTATTCTAAAATACCTGCTTCGGCATAAATTTTATTTTTTATTTCTAAATCTTTCTCTAAACTGGAGTTAGAATACTCAATCACCCAGAAAATATTCTCTGGATAGGGATGATGTAGTAAATACTCACGTCCTAAACGTTGGACAATAGCAATATCAGGTTCAGGCTCAGAAGCGTTAGGTAAATTGATAGGCTTGGCTTGACGCACATCAGCTAAGTCATCTAACAACTTCGTGAGATACTGAGCAGCTTCATGACTACAATAAGCATGGGGTTCGCCTTCTGGGGACATTTCGATGATTTCTCCCTGTAGTAGTTCAACTTTGCGATCGCTTAAAATGCCAGCCTCAATCATGCGATGATAGTCATCAATCGTCCACTTGGCGATAGTAACAGTCATAACGATTGATTCCTCCTAATGAATCTCGATATTTCCTTATTTTAAACCTACTGCAAAAACCTGATATTAATGTATGTTAGGTTTTGTGACATTATTCAATATTTCTGAAACTGCCAATGAAAGCCGATGAACGCCGATATGAAGAAAGTCAAGATTTTGTTGTTTTAGAGGTGCATAACCTTGATGTTAATTATGGCGGTATTCAAGCTCTGAAAAAGACTAATTTAATGATTAAAAAGGGCGAGGTAGTTACTTTAATTGGTGCTAATGGTGCAGGTAAAACTACAACACTACGAGCCATATCTAAAATAGTTAATCCTGTTAATGGGCAAATAACTTATAATGGGCGCAATATAACCCGTTGTCAATGTCATGAAGTGGTAAAGTTGGGGATTGCTCATTGTCCAGAAGGGCGGCGTGTTTTGGCAAAGCAAACGGTGTTAGATAATCTACTTTTGGGTGCTTATATTCGCTCGAATCAAGCTGAAATTAAAGCTGATATTCAAACCCAATTTGAGTTATTTCCTAGGTTAGCCCAACGACGTACTCAACTAGCAGGAACTCTCAGTGGTGGGGAACAACAAATGCTAGCGATCGCTCGTGCTTTAATGAGTAGACCACAACTATTGCTTTTAGATGAGCCGAGTTTAGGTTTAGCACCTGCGATCGTCAAAGAAATATTCTCAATTATTGAAAATTTGCGGGCTACTGGCGTGACTATTTTATTAGTCGAACAAAACGCCAATTTAGCTTTACAAATTGCTGATAGAGGCTATGTTTTAGAAGCTGGTAATATTACCTTAAATGGTGCAGCATCAGAATTAATTAATGATGAGCGAGTGAGAAGAGCTTATTTAGGATAATTATTAAAATCTCCCAAGCAACAGCCTGCTCCTACGCCAGTTTTAGATTTGTTCCCAAGAAACTTGTCTTTTGAGTAAATGTTATACTATCGGCCTGAATTTTTATACCTAGAAATAAATTAAAAATATTACAAAAGGTTACAAAATTTGTCCTATATTGGTTTTGCACCCGTCTTTTCGAGTGTCTATCTTTGTGTGGATGCGAATGGAATTCGCCTGAATATAAGCCATGAGTCAAATAGTTTGGATCGCAAGACACGCCAACCGCCTCGACTTCGTAAACCCCGATTGGTTTCTCACCGCAGAACGACGCTACGATCCACCCCTGTCTGAAGATGGTTTTGTTCAAGCCAAGCAGCTAGCTAGGCGGTTAAAACAAGAAAAAATCACCCATATTTTCGCTTCTCCCTTCCTGCGGACAGTACAAACCGCCAACGCTGTAGCAGAAGTTTTAGATTTGCCAATTAAACTAGAAACAGGATTAAGCGAATGGCTAAACCCTGCTTGGATGTCAGAAGAACCAGAAAAACTCTCAACTCCAGCCCTATCAGCATTATTTCCCAGGATTGATACCAGCTACACGCCTCAAATTGCTGCCAAATATCCCGAAACTCACGAACAGGTACGCGCACGTTCAGCACAAACTGCTAGGTGTTTGGCATCGGAATACTTCCCCCATGATATTTTGCTGGTAGCACATGGGGCTTCTGTACTGGGGGGCGCAATGGGTTTAGTCGGAGACATCGCTAAAACCGAAGTCAAAGCTTCCTTGTGTTCTGTAGTCAAAGTAGTCCGTAGCGAACCAGAATGGTTGCTAGAACTAAAGGGAGACACCACCCATTTAACTCAGGTAGAGGAAGTTATTCGTTTTGCTTGAAATTGGCAATGGCTATTGGGGACTGGGGACTGGGGATTGGAAGGGAGAATGACTATTACTTATTGTCTTCTTACTCATTACTCATTACTCATTACTCATTACTCATTACTCATTACTCAGCATCGGCTAAACGCCGCGCTACCGCGAACACAACTCACTTACTGATATTTTTATGACATTGTTACTAGCAGGAGATATTGGCGGTACAAAAACTATTTTGCGTTTGGTGGAAATATCAGACTCATCTGAGTTGCAGACTCTTGGTGAGGAAACTTACCATAGCGGGGATTTTCCTGATTTAGTGCCGATGGTGCAGCAATTTTTACTCAAAGCCAACGCAGGTACACCAGAAAAGGCTTGTTTTGCGATCGCTGGCCCGGTGGTAAACAATACTGCCAAACTCACTAATTTAGCCTGGTTTCTCGATACAGACCGCCTAGCGCAAGAATTGAGTATTCCCCTCATTTCCTTGATTAATGACTTTGCGGCGGTCGGTTATGGCATTTTTGGTTTAAGTAAACAAGACTTGTTGACGTTGCAAGTTGGTAAACACCAATCTGAAGCACCCATTGCCATTATTGGGGCTGGTACTGGCTTAGGACAAGGATTTCTAATTAAACAGGGTAATCACTATCAAGTCTTTCCCTCGGAAGGGGGACACGCTGATTTTGCTCCCCGCAACGAGTTAGAGTTTCAGTTATTGAAATATCTGCTGGATAAACATGATATTCAGCGCGTGTCTGTAGAACGGGTAGTTTCCGGCCAGGGGATTGTCGCCATTTACCAATTTTTGCGCGATCGCTTCCACACCACTGAATCCCCAGAAATAGCCCGAATTGTTCGCACTTGGGAACAAGAAGCCGGACAGTCAGAAAAAAGTGTTGATCCTGGTGCAGCCATCGGTAAAGCTGGAGTCTCAGGAAGCGATCGCCTCTCTGAACAAACCTTACAAATGTTTATCGATGCTTACGGTGCAGAAGCCGGCAATCTCGCCCTCAAACTCTTACCCTATGGCGGCTTATATATGGCTGGTGGGATTGCCCCCAAAATCTTGAATTTGATTCAAACCAGTAACTTTTTGTTGAACTTCACCCAAAAAGGCAGAATGCGCCCTCTCTTAGCAGAAATACCGGTGCATATTATTCTCAATCAACAAGTGGGATTAATCGGTGCGGCTTTGTGTGCTTCTAGGTTATAACAGCTAGCATCATCAGTGATATCTGCAACTGCGAATGCTAAAACTATGACACATAGAGTCTTGTTCCCATTGATTGCTACTGCCTTAATTTGTGGCGGATTTTTGACTGTAGACGCAAGTCAACCCAAACGTCCGACTGTACCAGCTAAAACTTCCGTGTCGCCGAAAAAACCACTTGTTACCCAACCAGTACAGCCACAATGGAAGTTATTCACAGCCCCAGACGGACGTTTTACTGTGTTAATGCCAGGAATGCCTAAAAAGGAATCCCAAACTCAAAAAACCTATATGGGGGAAATAGAACTAGAAATATTTTCTGCCCAACCACCCAAGCAGGAAGTAGCCTATCTAGTGGTTTCTAATGAATTTCCTCATAGTTACGGGCAAATGACCAACCCTCAAGAAATCTTGAATAACGTCCAGGAGATGGCGTTAAAAACAACTCAAAGTAACTTAATTAGTCAGCGCAATATCCGTAGTTCTAACGGTCATCCCGGAAAAGAATTTGCCTACATTAATGTTGGCGGCAAAATCACCAGAACCAGAATCTACGTTGCTGAAGGACGTTTATATCAAGTAATGGCAATAACTACAAGGAAACAGCAGAAAAACTTAGCGAAAACCATTACAGGATACCTAAATTCTTTTCATATAGTTCTGAAAAGGTGAGTTGACTATACAACTTTTTCTCAAACTTAACCCCCAACTTCTTCACTATCAGGGAAGGAGTTGGGGGTGCGATCGCTTTTCCCAATGCAACCTTAATAAATCTTTCCTTAAGCGATCGATCATCATCATTTATTCTACTAAACTAAACCACATTAATTATGCTAAACTATTACCTATTCCCATAATTCAAGTTTCTAAATCCTTAATTGCCTTTTGAATTTCCATCAATTTTGCTCATAAATAACCATCGCTTCAGCTAAGACTTGGTCACGAAAATAACAACTTAAATCTGCTGAAGTTCTTAAATCTATCTGGCGATTTATTATACTTGATAACTCATCTTGCATCGAAATAATAGCTAAACCAGGAGTTTTTCCCGGTTCAAATTCTACTAAAACATCAACATCACTTTCTCTTGTAAAATCATCTCTTAATACTGAACCAAATAAAGACAACTTACAGATCGAGTGCCGTTGACAAAATTGTTTAATTTCTTCTTGAGATAAATTAATAGGAAGAGTTTTTTGTTTCATAGTTAAAACTCCTGATTGTTAATTTTATCTCCATGATAACTGGAGTCTAGACTAATAGTTGCCTCAAAAGGTAATGCCTGCGGCGGGCATTGCCATTCCACTTTGCCAATAACGTATATGTTACACTCCACAAGTCTGAGGCAATCGCAACCGCCGGACTATATATCGCCAATTTCCTGACTCATGCTCAAGACGCATATTTACCCTATACTCCACAAAGTTTGCAACAACACCCCAGATATCCGGTAATGTAGTATCTACATAATTATTAGCTACTTCATACCACCTGCTGCAACCATGTCAGAGTATCCTACTCTCCCCACAACCAAACCCCAAAATCCTAATTTTTCCTCTGGCCCCTGTGCCAAGCATCCTGGCTGGTCTGTTACTAATTTGCAAAACGCTTGTTTAGGTCGTTCCCACAGATCGGAAGATGGTAAAGCCAAATTAGCAGCCGTAATTGAACGTTCCAAACAAATTCTCGGTCTTCCTGCTGATTATCGCTTGGGTATTGTTCCTGCTTCCGATACTGGTGCTGTAGAGATGGCGTTATGGTCACTACTGGGACAAAGACCCCTTGACATCCTGGCGTGGGAAAGTTTTGGTCAAGAATGGGTTAAAGATGTCGTAGATGAGTTGAAATTGCCCGATGTGCGCTTGATGAAAGCACCCTATGGCAACTTGCCCAATTTAGAAGAAGTTGACTTTAGCCATGATGTCGTGTTTTTGTGGAATGGCACAACTTCCGGTGTGAGAGTTCCCAATGGTGATTGGATTCCAGATGACCGTGAAGGACTAACCATTTGTGATGCCACTTCTGCGGTGTTTGCAATGGATATACCTTGGGAAAAAATCGATGTGCTGACCTATTCTTGGCAAAAAGTCTTAGGTGGGGAAGCACAGCATGGTGTGGTTGTTCTCTCGCCCCGCGCCGTAGAAAGACTGGAAAGTTATCAACCAGTTTGGCCGATACCCAAAATTTTCCGTTTATCCCAAAAAGGTAAGTTAATTGAAGGTATTTTTAAAGGAGATACCATCAATACACCATCAATGTTGTGTGTAGAAGATGCCCTAGATGCCTTAATTTGGGCAGAAAGTATTGGAGGACTTTCTGGCTTGATTAGTCGTAGTGAAGCCAATTTAGCGGCAATTAGCAAATGGGTTGAACAAAGCAGTTGGGCAGACTTCTTGGCAGATAAACCAGAAACTCGTTCTTGTACTTCTATCTGCTTAAAAATAGTTGACGCAAGTTTTGCTAGCCTCAGTCCAGAAGACCAAGCAAAATTCGCCAAGAAAATGGCGAAACTTTTAGAAAAGCAACAAGTAGCTTATGATATTGCCCCTTATCGTTCTGCACCTCCCGGACTCAGAATTTGGGGCGGAGCTACGGTAGAAACTACGGATATTGAAGCCTTACTTCCTTGGTTAGATTGGGCATACGCTACCTTGAAAACTGAGTTTGCTGCGGTAGCTTAAAGTAATTCGTAATTCGTAATTCGTAATTAAGAGTTACAGATTACGAATTATAATTCTTCTACACACTTATAGGACTTACGCACAAATTACGGAATAATGAACCACAGAGACGCAGAGAACACGGAGAGATAAGGGTTTAAGAGAGTTTTTGCGTAAGTCCTGACTTATAAATTGCAGCCAAAACCTTCAGAACTCTCAGAAAAAGTAACTAATTCTAAGAAGTCTGGATTAGCTAAAAACTGCTTTGCTGCTAATAATCCGGCTACGCTCCAAGTTTGATTGATTCTGGCTTCTTTGCCAATCAAACGACCATTGTTGCCATCGTAGTATTCGGGGAATTTATCCTGGGTTAAACGACTTTCGGCGATCGCGATCGCTTCTTGGGCTAGTTCTACTCTGCCGGTTTTTAGTGCCGCAGCTGTAAATAACCACAGTAATACCGGCCAATTACCACCATTATGATAAGACCAAGCGATGTTTTTGGGGTCACACCCTGTGACAATTCGCCACTCTAAACCTTCTATAGCCGGATAGCAAATTTTCACAGGCATATAGCCAATTAAGTCTTGCCAGCGATGCACAAATAAATTCATGATGCTTTGAGATTCTTTTTCGCTAGCTAAAGAAGTTAAAATCGCCATCAAATTACCCAAGGCAAAAAAGCGAAAATCCATCCGTCCCGGCCCCAAATTCCCGGCTAAATAGCCACTATGTTCAGGTAGCCACTCAATTACCCAATCAGGAATTGATTCTGAGTAGATATTGAATTTATTAGCAACTTCTTTACCAAATTCATTTCCTTTGTAACGGTAAATTTCTCTTAACCTTTTCAGGTCTACCCAGTAATAATTGCAGATGTGATAGTGCAAAGCACCCAATCTACCATTAACTTTATCGAGATACTGTCCCCCATCTCCATCGGGTAAGAGTAACTCACGAGAAGCCCGCATAGCTGCGTAGAATAACACCTGAATTTCTAAAGGGTGTTCGTAGACTCCCATACGGCGGTCAATCATAAATGCGCCATCGGGAACTAACATTGTGGGGTACATGGCAAACCGATGTACCAGGCAAAGATCCAAAATTAGCTTGATCCCAGCTTGAAATTGTGGCTGACGGGCTAATTCTAAGTCCCCTGTGGCTTTTTCATAGGCACGCAGCAGCAGAATCCACCAAAGACAAGAATCTATGGGAGGAACGCGTGCGATCGCTTGTTCACCAAAATCAGCAATTAAATATTCCTCGCTGCCATTGGATTCTACTTTAAAACTTGCAGGCATCAATCCCGAACCAGGTTGAAAGCAATCCATCTGCTTTTCATGGCTTTGTAATTTCAGTGTCTCCACTAAAAAGTTACGGACAATTTCTGCTTTACCTTCCATGAGAAATACTAAAGCAGAAGGAATAAAATCGCGAAGGAAACACTGGTCATAGTTGAGTGCATCCAAATCAGGATCGTGAGCCGCTACAGTCCCAATGGGTTTTCCCTTGTAATAAATTATTGATTCTTCTAGGAGTCGCCAAGCTTCTGTTTGCTGGAGATTTGTTTGATTGATTGTGGAAGTTTTCATAAGCACTTAGTTCTATTACTACTCTCAAATCCATCTTGGAAAGCACAGCAAATCTACTCTCAAGCTGACCAAAGATGAAAGCAAATCAGATAAATCTCAAGAAACTGCTGCTATTTCTTCTGAACTACTAACACGCTAAAAAACATGACTTTTAGCAGTTGCCTTACGGGTTAAAGTCTGCGGTGGAATAACCTTAGAGTATGGTTTTGGGGAGTATTTGCGACAATATTTACTTTGATGAGGCATTTTTACCGGCGATCGCCTAATTAATCTCTGAACTTACGCCGTAATCTTGGATGTGCCTTCTTTTTTACCCTATCATATATTTCTCTGCACTTAGTTAGCATTAACTACAATTAGATATTAGAAAATAGTAAGTAGTCAAACATAATTAGGATCGCAATAATTTTCACTACTTCTTTTTCTATAAGATTTGGATAAGATAACTTGCCAAAATAATAAAACCTTTAGAGGCGTTGCAATGCAACGTCTCTACCTACAGATAATTCAGAACACTGTCAACGCCCTGCGATCGCTAACAGTAATCAGCGCAAATTAGTCGGTATTTGTTTTGGAATCACCCAATAGTAAATAGTTTTGCCATCCACTTGTAGTGTCTTTTCCGGCTTCCAGTCACCCATATCAAAAGCGTGAGATACAACCCTAGTACCGGGCTGGAGTTCTTTAAATAGCTTAGGACGTAGTTTAAGATTGATTTCAGGTAACAGGTAGAGGGTAACTACTGTCGCATCACTCAAATCAGTGTTAAATAGGTCTTGCTGAATAAACTTTACCCGATCAGTAACTCCAGCTTGTTGGGCATTGATGTTAGCTTCTTGGATGCGTTCTGGATTAATATCTATCCCAATCCCTCTTGTGCCGAACTTTTGAGCAGCTGTATTCACAATCCTACCGTCACCACTGCCTAAGTCATAAACCAAATCATCTTTATTTACTTGTGCCACTTCTAACATTGCGTCTACTACAGGTTGTGGTGTTGGCACATAGGGAACATCCGCAGGGCGTTCTTGGGGTTCTGTGGGAGCTAGTGTTTGAGTCTGACCTGTCAATGTTGGTGAAGAAGGCGTTGCTTCTGTTTCTAAGTTCTGTGCTGTGGTTGTGCATCCAACAAGACCCACATTGGCAATACTAACCCCTGTGACTAGGATAAGTAGCATTCTTTGCAAGTTCATTAATAATCCTCCAATTGAACTGTTCACTGATTTAAGTTCTACCTTGGTGGTAGCGATTCCAAACCAAAAACGGAATACCTGCTGCTACTACCAAAACACCAGCAATTGCGCCTACATTTGTGTAGACTAAGCTGGAGTAAAGCAAATAGCCACAGACGACACAAAAGAGCATCGGTGTGACAGGATACAATGGCACACTAAATGGGCGAGTAATGTTTGGTTCTTGGTATCGCAGTACAATCAGAGATATGCCGGAAAGCAAGAAAAAGAACCAAAATACAGGTGCGGTGTAATCCACCATTGTTTCAAACCCTTTACGGGTGAATGTGCCTAATAGAACCAGTCCCAAGGCGATCGCCGCCTGCACCAGCAATGCCGAACCGGGAGTGCTAGAGAGTTGTTGCCAACTTCCCATAAAACCAAACAACGAAAAATCTTTACCAAGAGCGTAATTAGTCCGCGCTCCTGTGAAAATGGTGGCGTTGATTGCCCCCAAGGTGGAAATTGCAATTAAAAAGCTAATAAACCATGCTCCTGGTTCGCCGGCAACAGAGCGCATTAAATCTGCGGCTACTGCTTCTGATTGCGCCATGTTGGCTAATCCTAATCCCCGCAGGTAAGCCCAATTGATTAATAAGTAAATGGCGGTAATAATGCCAATACTCCACAATAGCGATCGCAATATATTGCGCTGTCTATTTTGGATTTCTGCGGAAATGTATGCCGCTTCGTTCCAACCGCCATAAGACAACAGCACAAACACCATCGCTAGCCCCCAATTACCTGATGAGGTAGATTCTACCGTCACCACAGAATTGTTTGTGGCACTCAGTCCAAACATGACTACTAGTAACAAACCTAAAACTTTAGCCACAGATAGTAAGTTTTGCGTCCACTTACCTTGTCTCAAACCAAAAATATTTAAGGCTGTTAGGAGAGCAATTACACCTGCTGCATAGACAGAAGATGAATATGAACCAAGTCGCCACAATTGCGAGGCATAATCACCAAAAACGAAGGCTAATAGAGTAATAGAACCAGTTTGAATGACTGTTAGCCGCGCCCAGGCAAATAAAAAGGCGATCGCACGTCCAAATGCACGCTTGAGATAGAAATAGACACCGCCAACATCAGGATAGGTTGTTGCCAACTCTGCATAGCACAATGCGCCAATTATAGATACCAAGCCACCAGCTAGCCATAACATCAGTACAGCCAGATCATTCCCGGCTTGATTTGCCACCAATGCCGGAGTTTGAAAAATCCCTGCACCAATCACAATCCCTACAATTAAAGCAACTGCGTCGGGTAATCTTAACAATTGCCTAGGTGACACAACATTTTTACCCTGTCCCTCCTCCACTACAATGTTTTCTATAGGTCTACTCACATTAGCTCCTTACTAATTTGAACTTTAAGAGTGTCAGTAAAAACCATTACACTCTACCTTCGTTAAAAGTTTTTTGGTCTAATTTTTCTGGATGTACAAACATGAGTATTCAGTAACTACCCTGATAATTTTTTAATTAATTATCGGGTGTTACTACAGGCTTTCCATGTTTGGTTAATCAGAAGTAAATGGGACTGAGGAGTAATCTATTTGGTGTGGGTAAGAAAGACGTGATTTATTAGTCCCATTTATTAATTTTGAGCAAAAAATGTGACCAAAAAGTGACAAAAAGAAAATAACGTCGTACACAGTAGCAGGACTTAGGCAAAAACTCTCTTAAACCCTTATTTCTCCGTGTTCTCTGCGGTATGCGCTACACAAAGGTTATTCCGTAATTTGTGCGTAAGTCCTAAGTAGTTCTAATTGTGCTGGATTATCTTTGACCAAAATCATTTGCATTGTTCATGTTTATATCAATTTTTTCTGTTTCTTGCAGTATAAAAAATAACTTATAAAAACTTCTATTACTGGTAAAATTTATCACAACCTAGAGAATGATTAACACAATTGCAGGCTTAGAATATGTGTAAGATTTTGCTTACTAGCACTGAAGGAACACGGGGAAAGGTGACAAGATAGGAGAAAAATATCTGTTTGTTTCATTCTTAAGAGGTACTGCGATCGCTCCTAAGTATGAGGTTTTATTTAAAATCTCATACTAGGTAGAAGTAAAATATCTACAAGTTCGCCTACTACTAAACCAGTAGTCGCTAAAACAGTTAAAATCCAAAAAGAGTTTGCCTTGTTGAAGCCTGCAAATCGCATTTCTAAATCAGCTAAAAGTGTGCTAGCTACAGGGATAAGAAAAAGACTAAATAATAATGACCAAGTAGCGACTAAGGCAATTGAGATACTTAACACTAAAATTACCACTAAAGTTCTAGAACCCAAGGATACTAAACGTTCTAACCAAGTGATACTTTTACGGACTACAGCTATAGCAATCATGGCCACAAAACCTCCCACTAACCAAATAATGTGATGTGCCGCCAAATACCATCCTAAAAAGGCATAAGCTAGCCACAGCAAGATTAGAGGCAGAAGGGGAATTCTGTGATTAAATTCTAGATTTATCTTTTCCATAACTGTAACTTCATATAAGTGTTAATATTTACGCTACCTATTCTTTTGCAGAAAAGATAATTACTTTTACACTTAGATGTAGCAAATTTTTCAGGAAAATCCTCGACTGTAAGGAAAAGTTAATTATATTTATATTAATTTTTTCTAATTACTTAGTAACTCTATGTATTTAGGGATAATTTCGAGAAATTCGTGAGTGGGGAGTAGGGGAAAAAATCCCCTTCCCTGTTACCTACCTATCTTCCTAACGAATAGCGGCTCGCTTGTCAATTTCCGTCCAATTTACGACATTCCACCAATTGTTCAAATACTCTGGGCGACGGTTGCGATATCTCAGATAATAGGCGTGTTCCCAGACATCATTCCCCATAATTGGATATAACCCTTCCATAATGGGACTATCCTGATTAGCCGTAGTCATAATCTGGAGTTGACCTTGGGGGTTACGCACTAACCAAACCCAACCACTACCAAAACGACCAGCACCAGCTGCATTAAATTGCGTTTTAAAAGCATCAAAACTGCCAAAAGTTTGGTTAATTTCTTCGGCTAGTTTTCCTGTTGGTTGTCCACCACCATCGGGACTCATGATTTGCCAGAAAATAGTGTGATTCAAGTGTCCCCCACCGTTATTTCGCACTTTTGTCCGAATATCTTCAGGTACACTGTCCAAATCCCTCAGTAAAGCTTCAACACTTCTTTTTTGCAAATTTGGGTACTTCTTCAGCGCATCATTTAGGTTATTGACATAGCTAGCGTGATGGGCATCATGATGCAGTTTCATGGTTTCTGCATCAATAGCTTGGCTCAAAGCCGTGTAATCATAGGGCAATGGTGGCAACTTGGCAGGAGAAGCACTTAACTCTTTATCAGGGTAAGCGACAGGTAAAGAAGACTTAATAGTCGGTGTTGTGGTATTGACAGACTGTGACTCAGCTATTGGCATTGTTCCACAAGCAACAAGCAAAATTGCTGACAACAACAAAGCAAATGTCTTTTGCAAAAATTGAAACATAAACTAGTACCTCAAAATTCATATTGCAAGATGAAATAAGACCAATCAATAAATTCCAGCATTTTGTGTGGATGGAATTAATCTGTGCTAGAGCTATATAGCATTTCTCGTTTTAGTGAGGTACATCTCTTTAAGGTCAAGGACTAGAGGTGAAATTGTACCTCATTTAATGGGGAACTGCTATAGAAATAAGTAAAGCACTACTCAAAAACATCTTCAGCGAAAATCTTATACTAAAAATGCTGCCAACACCAAGATATTTTTTTAAAATTCAAGAAATAATACTCTATTATTACCTTTCCTAATAGGTATTTTTTAAAGATAAAAATTTCAATTATTAGTAAAGTTTATTTACCTGTGATTAGGTTTCACAATAAATAAGATTATGTTTACTTTTTCAATTAAATTAATTTTGTTATCCCAGTAAATTCTAGCATAAAAACATATTTATAAAATTTAAGTCTTTAATATATTCCTTTGGATATAAAGACAAAAGTTACAAGCAAAACTATTGGCAGAGACAGGAGGATTTTTCTTTTGTTAAACATATAATTGAGTCATCAATAAGGCTTTAGCTGGAAGTTAAGTTACTAAAATAACTATGTTACTGTCAGCATAGATTAGTCCTAAAACAGCTATTACCAATTTAATAGAGTGCCATTAATAGTCAAGGATTTATTTGAATTTTGGCAAATATTCACTTTAGCCTCTATTTTTTAGCTGTCTCCTAATTTAATCAGGAAATATATCTGTTATTTTAGGACAGATAACTTGGTAAAAATATCAATTTGCTCAATATATAGCCAAGGATATGTAATATGTTTGTTGATCAAGTATTGCAAAACAAATTTGCTCTAAATCAAAATATTGCTCAGGCAACTCGCAGTGAGATAAAAACTAAGCAATCACCAACCAATAATTTAGAGATTCCTGAAATAGCTATATCTTTAACTCCTATTGGCTTAGTTTTTAGCTGGGTTATATTCTTTATAATTTTGCGAAAAATTCGGACTATTTTAGAAGACAAGATGGTTAGCACAGTTAAAAGCTCGCATCAATTACCTTGCAAAAAGTGCAAATTTTATACCAACAACCATTATCTCAAATGTGCCGTAAATCCTGGGATTGTGATGACAGAGGATGCTAAAGATTGTTCTGAATACTCGCTTGAAAAAGATCATAAATTCTCTGCTAAAAATCTTTTTCACTAATAGCTTATTAGTAGTCTATGACTGGACACATTCAAGTTAAGCAACTTTCCCAAACTCTCGCCGTCGCTGTAGCCAGTTCGCTATATCATTGGTGGTAATGATGCCGGTGAGTAAATCATCTTGAGTGACTAGCACTCGTCGCACCCCTGATGTTTGCATTTTTTCGAGTATCTGAGACATTTGTTCTTCTGGACGCGCACTTATCCCCTGTTCTGTAGGAATCATCGCCTCTTGAACAGTGCGGTATATCCATTCTTCTCGTGGGATATCCTTAACTTTACTTAAAGTAATAATCCCTATTGGTTTACTATCTTGCATGACGGGAAAAGAATGATAACGACGACTGAGGAAATATTTATCTACTAATTCCTGGAGTGTTAAGTCGCCATCTACTGTCTCTGGATAGGGTGTCATAACTTCCCTGGCACGTACTCCTTGTAAACTGGTACGCAGCAGAATTTCTTCATAACTAGCTTCAGCCGCAGTGTAGAGAAACCAACCAATTAAAACAAACCAGAGTCCGCCTAAAACAGCACCACCAAATGTCTGCAATAAACCCAGAAAAATCAGTAAATAAGCTAGCAATTTACCGCCTGTAGAGGCAATTTGTGTAGCTTTTTTCAGGTTGCCGGTGTATTTCCACACTAGAGAACGGAAGACACGACCACCATCTAAAGGAAACCCTGGTAACATATTAAAGATAGCCAGGATAAGGTTAATGGATGCTAAGTAAGAAGTAACACCATTAATTACCACACTCCAACCTGCATTTCGGCCAATATACCAGAGCAAGCCAAATAGGGCAGACAGTACCAAACTAGTAACAGGCCCAATGACGGCTATTTGAAACTCATCGCCTGGAGTTTCCGCATCCATTCGAGTTCGGGAAACTCCACCAAAGATAAATAGAGTAATCCCCTCAACAGGAATTCCTTTTGACCTAGCTACAAAAGAGTGAGAAAGTTCATGAGCTAGTAACGATGCAAAGAACAGTAATGTTGCTACTATGCCCATGCCAAAATAAGTAGTATTGTCAAGTCCGGGATAATTAGCAGGAAATAAACCTGCGCCTAGAGTCCACAGGACAAGAAAGAAAATTACCAACCAAGACAAATCTATTCGGATTTCAAAACCGAAGATAGAACCTAAGCGAAAACCTTGCATAATTTGCTTTTATTTGAGCGCAAAAGATCATCGAAGTCACCAAAAGCTTAGAAAATGATCATTATTGCTGCCTCTAGCAAACGATAGAGTCCTGTGTATCAAAGGAAAGAACTGCAAATAGGAACTGGCAATTAAATTGACCTACTAGTTTGTAGTAAGGACTTTAGTCTTTATTTTTCTAAGAGGTTGTTTGAAAAGTCTGTTTCTTTGTCATGTTGTAGCTTGCTTTGCTACGCAACGCTACCGCGAACTCCGCAAGAGTATTTTCAAATATGCTCTAAGGACTAAAGTCCTTACTACGAACCGTTAAAACTAAACTCCTACACCGGGATTGAGTTGGAGTAATAACCAAGTTAGATACGTCCCGAATGGCCCCCAAAGTGCGTAGGGAAGGAATAGCCAAGCGGCTTTTTGAGAAATTGGCTTAACTACAAAAGCGAGAATGTAGACCAAAAGCGTGGCTAATCCACCGAGAATTATTCCTCCTGTGAGGCTTTTCAGTTCTACTACAACGGGACTGTAGGCGGAAGTGAGGATAGCAACTGCTGCATAGATAGCCATCAAAAGCCAAGGACGAGAACCTTGTCTAGTTTTTTTTTCCCAAACAATAATGGCTGAGATGGTGAGACAAGCCCAAATTAAAGTCCAAATAAACGGGATGAGAAATTCAAAGGTCAACCAGTTAGGACGTTGCAAATTTTGAAACCAAGGGTCGCGCAGTGAGGTAAACAGGCTACCGCCAAAAAATAATGCTGCTGAAACTGCTGTAATAATCCATCTAGCTTTCACAATGGTTTCCTGTCATGGTGGCTGATATTTGCAGTTTAACTTGGGTTTGACAGATTGCACCTCTCATTAGTCAAGATGTGTGTACAAACCATATCTGTATTGTGGATTGGTGATAGAGAGTTTCATCAAATTTATAATGCAGCTAATACGCATAATAACTTATAGGATCGCTGATAATATAACCGTAGAAGATAAGTATTTTCCCTGTTATCAATTATTAAGGATTAACTATGGACCCTATCTCTCTGGTTATTGCTGCTTTAGGTGCTGGTGCGATCGCAGCTGCTAAGGATACCGCAGGAGTCGCAGTTAAAGATGCCTATCAAGGTTTGAAAGCCTTAATTAAGAAGAAGTTTGAAAGTGAACCAAAAGCACAAATGGTTCTGGAAGAATACGAAACAGATCCTGAAACCTATGAAGCACCACTTAAAAAGAAATTAGCGGAAGCTGGTGTTGATAAAGATGAGGAAATTATTAAGTTAGCGCAGGAATTACTCAAACAAGAAAAACCGGAAGAGTCAGCAGCAGGTAAATACAACACGGTATTTCAAGGAGAAGTTAAGGGCGTTCAGATTGGCGATCGCAACACACAAACAAATACATTTTAACTAAAAGCCGCTAGGGTATCTCAATGAACCACGCAGAGTTTCAAGGAGAAGTTAAAGGCGCGCAGATAGGCGATCACAACATTATCTACAACTATTTCTACTACAGAGAAGAAATCAAACCTATATCTGTTGATATTGCTGACGAATATCTACCTTGTCCTTATCGAGGGTTGTTTCATTTTGGCCCAAATGATGCGGATGTGTTTTTTGGGCGGGAAATATTTATTGAAGAACTTTATACTGCGACTAAAACCCAGAATTTTATTCCGCTACTAGGTGCATCAGGAAGCGGTAAATCTTCGGTGGTGTTGGCGGGGTTAGTTCCGAAGTTGCAAACAGCAGGACATTGGCAGTTTACTCACTTTCGTCCTGGTGCTGATCCTTTTCATGCTCTAGCTGTAGCTTTAGTTCCGCTTTATACGTCTGAGTCAAATGAAACTCAACAAATTGCCCAAGCGCGAGAGTTAGCTGGGTTCTTACAAAATGGCTCTGTTTTTCTCTCAGATGTTTTTGCAAAAATTGGGAAAAAACACCCTAATGAACGGGTGCTATTAATTGCTGACCAATTTGAAGAAATTTATACTCTCTGTAACAACCAAGAAATTTGCCATAAATTTCTTGATTGTTTATTAGCCAGTTTAGAAACTCCCTCTTCTCTATCTACATCCGCTACGGTGTGGGTGACAACAATGCGAGCAGATTTTTTGGGAAATGCTCTCTCCTATCGTCCCTTTGCGGATGTTTTGCAAAATGGTGACTTGAAACTGGGGCCGATGAATCGAGAGGAGTTAACACAAGTCATTGAAAAACCTGCCCAAAAATTAGGGGTGACATTTGAAGCGGGGCTGGTAGAACGCATTCTATATGATGTGAAAAATCAACCGGGAAATTTACCTTTGCTAGAGTTTGCGTTAACAGAGTTGTGGAATAAGCGAACGGGTAAACAATTAACTCACAAAATCTATGAAGAAATTGGTCAAGTAGAAGGTGCGTTAGCTCGCCATGCAGATGAGAAATATGGCAACTTGACAGATGATGAGAAAGAAAAAGTCCGGCGGATTTTTATTCAATTGGTGCGTCCGGGTGAGGGAGCAGAAGATACCCGACGCGTGGCGATGAAGACGGAATTGGGGGAGCAAAGCTGGGATTTGGTTAAAAAATTAGCTGATGCTCGGTTGGTGGTAACAAGTCGCAATGCTACCAGTCAAGACACTGTGGAGGTAGTCCATGAAGCTTTGATTCGCAATTGGGGAAAATTGCGCGAATGGATGAATAAAGACCGCGTTTTTAGGGCTTGGCAAGAGCGACTGCGGTCAGCAAAGGGACAATGGGAAGCAACGAAGCGAGATTCTGGTTCATTGTTGCGGGGTGCAGCATTAGCAGAAGCCGAAGAAAAACTCAAGGAACGCCCGGGAGACTTGATTGATGAGACAGAATTTATTGAGGAGAGTATCCAAGAAGGAGAGCGTTTTAAACAAGCCGAAGCAACTCGCAGAAAGCGCGAAATTAGAACTGCCTGGAGTATTGCGGCGGGTTCGTTGGTGGCGGTGGTAATTAGCGGTGGATTGGGTTTGACGGCATGGAATCAGAAAAACCAATTGGAATTCAATCAAGCCGAATCTCTTGGTCGATATTCTTTGTCTCTATTTAATGAAAATAAACAATTGGAAGCTTTTGTTCAAGCAATCGAGGCGGGAAAAATCCTGCAAAGCCAACACAAAACTAACCCAGAGGTAATGACTGCCTTGCAGACAGTTCGTGTTCAAGGAAGAGAGCGCAACCGCTTAGAGGGGCATAGTCAACTTGTCTATAGCGTGAGTTTTAGCCCCGACGGCAAGACATTGGCTTCTGGCAGTTGGGACAAGACAATCAAACTCTGGAATCTAGAGACAGGCAAGGAAATCCGCACCCT
>NZ_CAWUDL010000076.1:0-32519 GCF_963920945.1 Anabaena sp. CCY 9402-a | reverse complement strand
CTGCTATTGCATTTGGTGTTTTTTGCACCTGTTCTTCAAATAATTGATGCAGACATTGGTCAAGGACATACTCAGTATTTGTGAGATTCCAATCTACTAACAATTGTTGCCGTTCAGCATCACTGAGTAAGGGTAATTGCTGGACTGTTTCTTGGGGGTTAGCGACAATTGCTGTGATTAAATTCTGGAAATGACCCGCCATTCGGCTAATTGTCTCATCATCAAACAAGTCGGTGTTATATTCCCAATTCCCGATGAGTCCTTGGGGAGTCTCCGTCATCGACACAGTTAAATCAAACTTGGAGGTGATAGCCTCTATTGGTAACTGCGACAACTGCAACCCTGGTAACTCTAATTTACTCATCGGCGCGTTTTGCAGGGCAAACATCACCTGAAATAAAGGTGTATGGCTGAGATTCCGCTTAAGTTGTAGTGTGTCTACTATCTGCTCAAAGGGGACTTCTTGGTGGGCGTAGGCATCTAACGCCACTTGCTTGACTTGTTGCAGTAATTCTATGAATGGGGGATTATTTTCTAAACGCGATCGCAATACCAATGTGTTGACAAAAAAGCCAATTAATGTGTTTATCTCCAGGCGATCGCGGTTAGCTATCGGGCTACCAATAAGAATATCTGTCTGACCACTGTAACGATGCAGTAAGGTGACAAAGGCTGCTTCTAAGGTCATGAACAGCGTCACCCCAAACTTCTGACTGAGGCGATTGAGTTGTTCGGTCAATTCCAGAGGTAAGGGAAAATCTCGACTACTACCCCGGAATGTTTGAATGGCTGGGCGGGGTCTGTCGGTGGGGAGTTCTAATAGTGGTGGTGCATCAGCTAGCTGCTTTTGCCAATAGTTGATTTTTTTACTAAATACTTCCCCTTGTAACCATTGTCTTTGCCACACAGCAAAATCTGCATACTGAATCGGTAATGCTGGGAGAGGAGAAGGTTTACCTTGTATAAATACTGTATATAAAGTAGATATTTCTTGAATTAATATGCCAATTGACCACCCATCAGCGACAATGTGGTGCATATTCATCAGCAACACATGAGATTGTTCACTCAGCTTTAAGAGTGTCACCCGCATCAGAGGTGCTTGAGTGAGGTCAAAGGGTTTCTCTGCATCGAGGATGGCTAATTGTTTGACTTCATCTGAGCATTCTTGTAAATCGACTATTGGGAGTGTCAGGTTAGTGTGGGGATGAATTACCTGTACAGCATGACCATCAACCTTTGCAAAACTAGTGCGTAAAACTTCATGACGACGGATGACTTCTTGTAAAGCTTGTTCCAATGCTGAGATATCCAGCACCCCAGTCATTTGCACCGCCGCCGGCATATTGTAAGTGGCACTTGCACCTTCCATTTGGTAGAGAAACCAAAGGCGTTGCTGTGACCAGGATAGAGGTAAATTTCCGTTGTCTCGCGCTACAGTAGGGATTGATTCAATTTCAAAGCTTGAGCCTACCCGTTGGAAAAAGCTGATAATTTCAGCCTTGCGATCGCTCAGATTAGCACGAATTTCTGGTGTTAATCTACCACTGGGCGCATTACAGCGCAGCTTCACCCCTTGGGAGGAATTGGGATTGTCTTCCACCCATAGCTTAATGTCCAGGTTTCCTAATTCAGACAAAAATTCTTCAATGGGTTTCATACTTCAATTTCCTCCCGATTTTCTGATAACTCCACAGGTGTAGACTGTAATTTTTGGATAGTTGAGAAAATTTGCTCGATGTGGGCGGACAGTTCCATAACTGTGGGTGATTCCAACATCTGGCGCAAAGGTAATTCCACGCCGAAAGTTTGACGCAAGCGAGAAATGACCTGCATCGCATTCAACGAATTACCGCCGATTTCAAAGAAATTATCGGCAATTCCGACTTTTTCTAAGTTGAGAACTGAGGCAATTATTGTTGCGATCACTTGCTCTTTTTCAGTACAAGGAGCAATATATTGTACATGGGCTTGTTTTGCTAAATCTGCTTCTGGTAAGGCTTTTCGGTCTACTTTACCATTAGGTGTAAGAGGGAAGGTATCTAAACAGACAAAGGCTGATGGCAGCATATAGTCTGGTAGTTGCTGCTTGAGATAGTGACGTAATTCGCTGTTTGTCGGTGCTTCAGCTTCGGGGATGAAGTAGGCAATTAAGGTATCAGCTTGAGTGGTAACAACTGTCTGTTTGATTTGGGGATGAGTTGCTAGTTTGGTTTCAATTTCGCCTAGTTCGATGCGGAAGCCACGAATTTTGATTTGTTGGTCTATGCGTCCTCTAAATTCGATTGTTCCATCTGGGCGATAGCGTGTTAGGTCGCCGGTTTTGTAGAGAGTGAGGGACTGGGGATAGGTGATAGTGCTATTCTCTACGCCCAATTGAATAAATTTTTCTTGGGTTAAGTCTGGGCGTTTCCAGTAGCCTTGGGCTAGTCCTGCGCCTCCGGTGTGGAGTTCTCCCCAGACTCCTATGGGGACTGGTTGTAGGTTGGGGTCGAGGATGTAAACTCGGGTGTTGGCTATGGGGCGACCTATGGGGACTGATGAGTCTAAGTTGGTGTCGCTGGTTATGGGGTAGCAACAGGTGAAGGTGGTGTTTTCGGTGGGGCCGTAACCGTTAACTAGGCGAATTTGGGGTAGATGTTGTAATACTTTCTTGACGTGGGGGATTGATAGTACATCTCCGCCGGCTATGAGTTGTTGAACTGATTTTAAGTCTTCTATCCGTTCATCTACTATCAGATGGAATAGGCTGGCTGTTAGCCATAGGGTGGTGATTTGGTGTTGTTGGATTATTTGCCCTATCTCTTCTAAGCTGGGTTTGGGGATGGGCATGATGACTAATTTACTGCCATTGAGCAAACTACCCCAAATTTCTAAGGTTGCAGCATCGAAGCTGATGGGTGCTAATTGTAGCCAGGTTTCTGCTGAAGTGAAGCTAAGATAATCTGTGGCTTTAACTAATCGCACGACTCCCCGATGAGGAATGCTGACACCTTTGGGTTTGCCAGTCGAACCGGAGGTGTACATGATGTACGCTAAGTTGTCGGCTGTCACCTCTGTGTCGAGATTTTCTGTTGATTCCTCTTTGATGGCTGCTGCATCTACAGACAGGATGTTTGTAAATGTCGGTAATCTGTCAATTAAATCCGTCTGAGTTAATAAAACTTGCGGCTGTACATCCTCCAACATCCAAGCCAATCTTTCTTGGGGATATTCTGGGTCAAGGGGTACATAAACACCGCCAGCTTTGAGGATACCCAATACTCCCACTATAAAATCAAGGGAACGCTGCATACAGATACCCACGAGGACACCTGACTCTACACCCTGTCTTCTCAAGTAGTGCGCCACTTGATTAGCACGGTTATTTAACTCAGCATAAGTTAACTCTTCCCTGTCCCCTATAACTGCTACCGCATCAGGTGTTTTTTCTACTTGCGCTTCAAAGATTTGATGAATGCACTTATCGGCGGGATAATCAGTTTGGGTAGCATTCCAATCTACTAACAATTGCTGTAATTCTGTCGCTGTTAGCAGTGGTAATTCCCCTACAGGTTGGCGGGGATTGGCAATAATTGCTGTGAGTAAGGTTTGGAAGTGTCCCAACCATCGTTCAATGGTAGTGGCATCAAATAAATCGGTGTTGTAGTGGCAATCTAGAATTAGTTCATCTTCTATCTGAGTGATATTCCAATGAATATCGTAGTCAGTGGAATTGATGGGTTGAGTGAACCAACTGGTTTCCAGTTCGTCTAACTTGGGCAGTGTGATTGATCTATCTAAGTTGAATGTAACAGTAACTAGTGGTGATCTACTCGCATCTGGGTTGAGGTTTAATTTTTGAATTAGTTCGGCAAAGGGATAGTCCTGATGTTGGTAGGCTTCTAGTAAGACGTTCCTGATAGCTAAGAGATATTCTGAGAATGGGGTTGTACTTTGGTAGTCGCTGCTAATTGGTAAGACGTGAGCGCAATAACCGACTAAACTATCACTACCCGGAAGCGATCGCCCGGCTGTGGGAATGCCTACAATAATATTGGATTGTCCTGTCAATCTATGCAGTAATGTGGTGTATACCGCAAGCAGGGTCATAAATAAGGTACAACCTTGCTCTAGACTGACTTTTTTAATGGCGCGTCCTATCTCGCTATGGAGAAGTAAACTTTGCTTGCTGCCGCGATAGGTTTTGATGGGGGTGCGTGTTCTATTGCTGGGTAGGTCTAATGCAGGGATGGTGTCGGCAAATTTTTGCAGCCAGTATTGTTCATGGGTTGCCATTTCTTCTGTCTGGCTTTGTTGGATTTGCCAGTTGATATACTCCCGGTATTGCATGGGGGTAGGGAGTTGGCATTTTTCACCCTGACAGATAGCTGTGTATAAGGTGCTGAGTTCTTGGAGGATGACTCCTACTGACCAACCATCGACGATGATGTGATGACCGGTCAGGGTTAGTGTGTGTTCTTCTGGGGATAGTTGGATGAGGTGGAGGCGGAAGAGGGGGGCTTTGGTAAGGTCGAAGGGTTCTTGTAATTGGGCATGAGAAGAAAATTCTCCCCTGCCCCCTGCCCCCTGCCCCCTGCCCTCTTCAATTATTTCTACCCTGGGGAAAATTTGCTGCACGTCGCCTTCGGGGCTGATGCTGGTTCTGAGTGCTTCGTGGCGATTGACTATTTGCTGCATCGCCTGGGTTAAGGCTGGTAGGTTGAGTTTACCTTGGAGTTTGATGCTGACTGATTCGTTGTAGGCGGTGGAAGCTTCGTTACTCAGTTGTGCTAGTACCCATAGTTGTTTTTGGGCGGTACTGAGGGGGGCTGTGATGAAAAATGGGCGGTTTTGATAGAGTTCTCTGAGGGTGTTTAATTCTGGAAGGCTGGCGACTACTGCGGTGGGGTTTACGCCAAAGTCTATTAAACAGGCGATTTCGTCAACGCCGATGGCTTGCAGTTTGGCGACGACTTGGGCGCAAGTTTCAGGCGTGCCGATTAATGCACTAGATTGAATATAGCGATCGCAAGCAGAGGATAAAATATAATCTTGATCATCTTCGCTCAGGCTATCAAAATCTATCCCTAAACCTTGACTTTTCACGAGATTTTGGAATAAAGCTAGGGAAGATTTAAAATATTTACACAGTGGTTCTCTGGCTTGTTGGCGGGTTTGTTCTAAGTTATTTCCGACAAATGTATGTAGTAATACTGTAACTCTGCCTACTGAGGAATCATAACCATGCTCTGCTAGAGATTCGCGGTACAGGGCAATATTTTCTGCCAAGTCTTCCACACTTTGTCCCATGAGGTTAGTTAATACGCCTGCACCCATTTCTCCAGCTTTGATATATGTGTCTGGATTGTTGACGATGGTAATCCAGTCTTGCAGTTCGGCTTGCATGGGTTTGGGGAATACTTCCACGCTAACGGTTTGACCGACTCCGTTCTGCACTTGAATTGATTCCCCCCGCCACAATTTACGGACTGTTTCCATCTGTTGAAACATCAGTTCTCGATGTTTCCCGAAGGATTGGGGGGCTAATACAAAGTCGTTGGGATTCCAGCCGGAAGCGAAGGAAATACCGACGCGTCCTTGGGAAAGGTTATCTACGACTGACCATTCTTCTACTACTCGGATGGGATGGTGTATGGGGAGGACAACGCTACCGGAGCGAATTTGAATGTTTTGGGTTTCTCTGGCGAGGGCGGCGGCAATGACTGAAGGGTTGGGAGAAAACCCGCCAAAGGCATGAAAATGACGCTCAGGAATCCAAACGGCACTAAATCCATTTTTATCGCCAAATTTAGCCCCGGTAAATAATAGGTCATATTTATCATGGCTAAATTCTGATTCGTAGTTGCCGAAATAGTACAAGCTAAATTGTACTTTTTGGCTGGGAATATAGTTAGTTTTTTCCCTAGGGGTAGTTTTTTGTTTGCGTCGTTCCCAAAAGCCAGCTTTATTTACTGGCTGATTTAAATTAGCTGTTGGCAGCGACGCTGGAGACTTTTTTCCGGTGACATTCTCCTGTTGGGTGTGGGGAAAAAAACCACCTGAGCGCATTTCTGTAATACTGTCTCGCACCGCCTGAATAATCCACTCAATATCTGCATCGGTGTGGGCTGTGGAGAGAAAACAGGTGCGTCCTTCCCAAATGTACACACCTTTTTCTAGGAGGTGGTAGAAGAACACATCCATGTTAGCGGTGAAGACAAACCGGAATAGTGAACCGAAATTTACCACCCGGATGTCTATTTGTTGTTCCGTGAAAATATGATTGAGTTGTTCAACTAGATAGGCAGTCCGAGCATTTAAATTAGTTTGTAACTGTACACCCTGTTCTTTTAAATATTTCAAGGCGGCTCGACAAGTTGCCATCGCTAAGGGGTGCTTGTTAAATGTCCCGGCAAAAAATGTCCGGTCGGCTTGGGGATATGATTGGTCGCCAAATTGCCAATATCCGCCGTCTATACCGTCCATGAACTTGGCTTTACCTGCGACTGCGGCTAGGGGTAAACCACCACCAAATATCTTACTATAGGTGGCTAAATCTGCCTTTACACCAAAATGGGCTTGCGCTCCCCCTGGATGGATGCGGAAGCCTGTCATAATTTCGTCAAAGATTAAGGCTGTCCCCGCCGCTTCAGTGAGGTGACGCAATTCCTGTAAAAATTCTCGTGGTTGCAAGTTAGGAAAGCGACTCTGTACAGGTTCGACCATTACCGCCGCGAGGGTGTGCATTTGCGCTTGGAGAATTTCCAAAGCTTTGGGGTCGCCGTAGTTTAAGACTAAAACATCTTTGACGGTATTAGCCGCGATGCCGTTGCCAAGGGGGACGCTGGACATTCCTTCTGGTTGAGCCAATACCCCGTCAAAATGCCCATGATAAGAACCTGTAAAGATAGCAATGTGATCGCGTTTGGTGGCAGTCCGTGCTAATCTCAAGGCTACCATCACTGATTCTGAACCTGATTGACAAAATGTAGCCCGTTCTGCACCTGTGAGTTCACAAAGTAATTCGGCTGTTTCTAAGGCTAGTTCTGGTTGGGGGCCGACAGCTACACCTTTTTGCAGTTGTTCGTTAATGGCTGCAATCAGGAACGGCGCACCATGTCCAAATAAATGTGTGCCGAAACCCATTGCCAAATCTACATACTCGTTGCCATCTAAATCCCAAAAATGTGCGCCTTGGTAACGTGTCCCGACAATGGGATAGAGCATTTCTTTAATTCCCATGCGGAATCCAGCTACAGCACGGTTATCACCTAAGTGATGGCGGGAAGCTTGCGCCCTTTGTTTGGATTTTTGGGTGCGTTGGGTATAACGTTGGATGAGGTCTTCTAGGTGTTTTTGGGAGTGGGGATTGAGGAGTGCTGAGTGCTGAGTGCTGAGTGCTGAGTGGGGAGTGGGGAGTGGGGAGTGGTGTCCTTTGCTGTTACCGTTACCGTTACCGTTACCGTTGGTGGTTTTGCTTTTGCCGTTGCTGTTACCGTTACCATTGGTGGGTGTAAAGTTTGGCTGGGTTGATGCGGGAGTACCACGTAACACCTGCAATTGCTCTGACATGATTTGTGTCATCATTTGCAGTTGCTGCGCCATAATCCTCTCTATGGCTGTGTCTGAGTGGGAAGAAGATGCACCATTGCCGTTATTTGCGCTGTTACTGGGTGCAACTCGGACAATTGTGGCAACAGTTTGAGTAGATACTTCCTCCAAATTCGATGGAAAATTTTGTCCCGTCGTAGACTCAGAAGAATAATCATTGACCAACTTAGATATTGCTAACTCTTGCCGATGTCCTTCACTAACTACACTAACTGCAATATGCTGCTCAATATAGGTAGCTAAAGCGTTGATGGTGGCTAATTCTTCAAAAAACTGGCGAATGGCAATTTTAACGCCAAAAGAGTTTTCGATGCTGCGTACTCCTTCCATCAAAAAGATCGAGTCTGCACCCATTTCTAAGAATGGTGTGTTTACATCTACTTTATCTGGAGGAACTTGCAGCACTTGCCCAACTAAAGAACGCAGTTGTGCTAAGATTTCTCCCTGGCGTTGGGTATTGACAGATGAACTATTTTCGTGTGTGGGATTCATGGGGATGTTGTTGTGTTCAATCCAGTAACGTTGTCGCTGAAAGGGGTAGGTGGGAAGTGAGAGGCGTTGATGTGGATAGTCTGGCTGTAATCCTTGCCAGTTAATTGCTACACCTTGGATGTATAAAGTAGATAGGCTGTGGAGAAATACAGGTGACAGGTGACAGGTGATAGGTGACAGGTTAGGAGGCGAGGAGGTGTTTTTTTCATTCTTCTTGGGTGTTGTGTCGCCTGTGTGGTTACTCTTCGGTAGTACCTGAAAATCATTCTTTTCGGGCATCAGGGAAGCTAGCCAAACTGCACTGTTTTCTGTTTGGCACTGTTTGCCCAAGTTAGCCAAAACTGGTTTTGGCCCTAGTTCTAAAAATATTTTGCAGCCTAGTTCAAATAGGGTTTTTACCCCGTCCATAAATCTGACTGGGGCGCGGGTGTGGCTTTGCCAGTAGGCGACATCGGGAATTTCTCCTGGTGAGAAGAATTTGCCGGTGACGTTGGAAATTAAGGGAATTTGCGGTGCGTGAAAGGTAATTTGCTGGAGTGTGGCGGCAAATTCCTCTAAAATTGGCTCTACCAAGGGCGAATGAAAGGCATGGGAAACTGTCAGGTTACGGGTTTTGATGCCTTCTTGTTCTAAGATCGCAACTACAGCCTGCACCGATTCTTGTTTACCGGCAATGACTATATTTTCAGGGGCATTAATTGCTGCAATGGTTACATCTTGGGCATGATTTTGTATAGCTAGACGAACTGTGCTTTCATCTGCTAAGACTGCAACCATACTCCCCCCTGGAGGTAGAGATTGCATTAATTTGGCACGCTGGGCAATAAGTTTTAACCCATCTTCCAAGCTGAACACGCCAGCAACACAAGCCGCGACATATTCCCCCAGACTATGACCAATGACCGCAGTCGGGTTGATTCCCCAAGATTGCCATAATTTATACAGGGAGTATTCTAGGGCAAATAGGGCAGGCTGGGTATAGGCTGTTTCGTTGACTGGGGATTGGGGAACTGGGGATTGGGGATAGAGGATTTCTAATAGAGGTTTTTCTAAATACGGGCGTAAAATTTCGTCGCAGTGGTCTAAAGTTTCGCGGAATACTGGTTGGGTGTCGTAGAGTTGTTTGCCCATGCCGAGGTATTGTGAACCTTGACCTGTGAACAGAAAAGCTATTTTAGAAGTTTTTCTTTGGGTAAGGTGATGGTGTAATAATCCTTCTGTTGCCTGATTTTCAGCAAATGCACTCAGTTGTGTTTGCAACTTTGCCACAGAATCAGTTACCACAGCTAACCGATGCTCAAAATGGCTGCGTCCTGTATTAGCTGTAAAGCATAAATCAGCTAAGGATATTTGTGGGTGAGTTTGTAAATATTTTGTATAATTTATTGCTAATTCTTTTAATGCTTCCCCAGTCTTAGCGGACAAAGCCAACAGATGCACTGGACACTCATTTTTCTGTTGACTATTGACAGAGGTTGTGTGCAACGTTTCTACGGGACTCTCTAAAACAATATGCACATTAGTCCCACTCATCCCAAAGGAACTTACCCCAGCGATGCGTGATTTATCTTTGGGTTGCCAAGGTGTAGGTTGAGTAGGGACAATAACAGGCAAGTTTTCCCAAGGTATATGGGGACTGGGTTGATGGAAGTGCAAGTGCGGTGGAATTTCGCCGTGATGTAGTGCTAGGACTGTTTTGATTAATCCGGCAATTCCTGCTGCTGCTTCTAAGTGACCGAGGTTGGTTTTGACTGAACCTATAACTAATGGTTCTTCTGGGGAACGTTGGCGACAAAACACTGATGCTAATGCACCAACTTCGATGGGGTCGCCGAGGGAAGTTCCTGTCCCGTGGGCTTCGATGTAGGTGACTTGTGCTGGGGTGACTTTAGCATTATCGAGGGCTTGCTGAATTAGTTGCTCTTGGGCGAGTTGATTGGGTACTGTTAAACCGCTACTTGGCCCGTCGTGGTTGACAGCCGAACCGCGAATTGTAGCCCAAATGCGATCACCTACGGTGGGCGGAACGCCATCGCCATCAGCCAAAGCATCAGATAATCTTTTGAGGATAATTACCCCACAGCCTTCACTTCTGCCAAAACCATCGGCGGCCGCATCGAAGGTTTTGCAGCGTCCATCGGGGGCTAAGGCGTGGGTGCGGGAGAGAAATAGGGTAGTTTCGGGGAATAAGTTTAGGTTAACACCACCTGCGATCGCTAAGTTACATTCTCCAGCCCGTAAACTCTGGCTAGCTAAATGCACTGCCACCAAAGAAGATGAGCAGGAGGTATCCATTGCTAAATTTGGCCCCTGCAACCCCAAAATATAAGATAACCGACCAGAAGCAAAGCACAAACCGTTACCTGTACCATCGTGGGCAGTGATATTCTCGGCTTTGTCTGCGTTCATCCGTAACTTGGCGTAGTCATTGGGGCCGACACCCAAAAAAACACCTGTCAAACTATTAACTAGTTGTTTAGGATTAATCCCAGCTTCTTCTAACGCTTCCCAAGCTACCTCTAATAAAAGGCGTTGCTGGGGATTCATACTAACAGCTTCCCTGGGGGAAATGCCAAAAAATTGGGGGTCAAATTGGTCTACATTCTCTAAAAATCCGCCGTAGCGGGTGTAAACTTTCCCTGGTGTTTCTGGGTTAGGGTCGTAGTATTCATCGATATTCCAACGACTTCTAGGTACTTCTGTAATGGCATCTACACCATCACGCAATAACTGCCAAAATGTCTCCGGGTTGTTAGCTCCCCCCGGAAATCTACAACCTATGCCAATAATAGCGATGGGTTCAGTTTTAGCACGGTCAAAGGCTTCTAGTTTGGCGCGGGCTTCTTTGAGTGCTAATAACATCCGTTGGGATGCAGTCATTTGCTCGGTGGTTTCGGAACTCATTACAATTTACCCCTAATAACCCTTCTACCTGGTATGTCTTAATCTCTGCTTTGAGCAACAACAGATGCAGAAATCATCACCTGTATCTCACTAATAAAAAGTTAGAGCAAATTATCTGATATTAAATTAGAGCCTAAGTGTTTGGCTAAATCTTCAATAGTTGAGTAATCATAAACTAATGTTGGATCTAAATTACAGCCCAACCACGTTTCTAAATCACCTATCATCCCTATAGTCATAGAAGAATCTAGACCATATTCATCAAACAGCATTCTGATATCAACTTCATTGGTTGTAATCTCTAGCATATCGGCCATATAGGAAATTAGCCAATCTTGAATTTGTTCAGTGGAAGGAATAGTTTTTGTGTTAGCTGTTGTCATTTCTTTATTTTTTATACTAAGGATTTTAGTTTTTTGTTAACGGATTTTCTCGAAGAAAGGGCTAAAGCCCTGACTACTAACTTATGAGATTTTTATTGTCTGAAGCTAATACCTCCAATTTGCCTGTAAGTAATTTTTCTCGACATAATCGACGCTGAATTTTGCCACTGGATGTCTTCGAGATAGTGTTAGTCTTAATTAAGAATGTGGCATAAATTTGCAGTTCATGTTGTTGAGCAATGGCTTTACGAATGGCAATAATTACGGCTTCTCCATCTAGCTTTCTCAACCAACTTCTTTCTACTTCCTGAACAACAATCAGCTTCTCTTCTCCCTTGACTGTCACCGTAAAAGCTGCACCACAACTTGGCCTTAAAGCTGGGTGACTTTGTTCTACTGTGAGTTCAATGTCTTGGGGGTAATGATTCCGTCCCCGGATGATCATCACGTCTTTAATGCGTCCGGTGACGAATAACTCACCATCACGCAAAAATCCTAAGTCGCCAGTCCGCAGAAATGGCCCTTGTCTTGTATCTGCTAGATAGGCGTGAAAAGTTTGCTTTGTCTCTTCTGGACGTTGCCAATAACCACAAGCTACTGTAGCACCAGATACCCATATTTCACCAATTTCATCGGGTTTACACTGAGTCAAGTTTTCTGGATGTGCGATCGCAATTTTGGTATCTAGCCATGCACGTCCACACCCCACAAGTTGCTTAACTTTTTTATCCTCTGCTTGATTAATAATCACCTGGTTGTTTTCTAGTGCTTCAGTTTCCACCGCACAATACACTGGTTCATCTTGTAACAGCCCTCCAGACACCATTAAGGTAGCTTCCGCTAACCCATAACAGGGATACAACGCCTTGCTACGGAAGCCGCAAACTTGGAGGATATCACCAAATTTTTCTAGAGTTTCTTGACACACTGGTTCAGCACCACTGTAAGCACTATTCCAACTACTCAAATCTAGCTGTTGTATCTGTTGGGGAGTGATTTTTCTGATGCAGAGGTCATAACCAAAGTTGGGGCTGCCGCAATGAGTAGCACGATATTTAGAAATAGCCTTGAGCCAGCAAATTGGTCGCTGTATAAAGGATGTAGGCGGTATCAACACCCCTAAAAAACCTGTATATAAGGGTTGTAAAATGCCGTCGATTAACCCCATATCATGAAAACTGGGCAACCAAGAAACAGAGATGCTCTCAGATGTCAGTTCAAAAGCTTTTTTGATGCACTCGGAATTATGTAATAAGTTACTGTGACTAACCATCACACCCTTTGGTGTTCCTGTAGAACCAGAGGTGTATTGTAGAAAGGCTAGGGTATCTTTGCTCAGTTGCGGTGGTTGCCAGTTTAAAGCTGAGTTACTATCTAAGTCATCAGTGGCGAGGAGTTTGATAGCGGCTAATTCTGCATTCTGACTAAACCACTCTTGAAGTTGAGGTAATAGGGATTTGGTAGTCAGAATCACCGTGGCTTGAGCATCGGCGACAATTGCCTGAAGTCTGGATAAATTCTGATTACGTCGAGGTGGATAGGCGGGTACAGCCACAACGCCCCCATACAAACAGCCAAAAAAGGCGGCAATAAATTCTAACCCTGGGGGATATAGTAACAGAGCGCGATCACCTACGGTGGGCGGAACGCCATCACCCAGGTTACTAGTTATTTGAAGTTGAGAGGCGATCGCTTTTGCTTGTTGCGCTAAACTTTGATAAGTTAAACTACCAGTCTCTATTTCTCCATCCTGGAGGAAGGTAAAAGCAGTTTTCTCTGGTTGGATTTTGGCGCGATATTGCAGCAGTTCTACTAAGGTGGAGAACTGATTTTCTAGCTGTGATGATTGTTTAATTTCTGTAGAAATCATGATTTCCCCCTCAGTAATGCTTCTAATTCGGCAATTTCTTTGGCGATGGAAGCATCAACTTCATCGTCAGAGAGTTGTTTGACGGCTTCCCAATCCTGATTTTTTACGTTTGTCTCTGGTGGCGGTGTCGCCAAATTCAGCACTTCCATTGCTAAATAATCCACCAGTGCCGTTACTGTCGGATATTTAAAGGTGAGGGTGGAAGGTAAACTACAGCCTAAACTTGTCTGTAAGCGGTTTCTCAACTCTACAGAGGTGAGGGAATCCATACCTAAATCAAAGAAGCCTTGCTGAATATCAATGGCTGTTGCGGGATTCCCACCCAAAACTGTGGCGACTTGGCTACAGACATGATTCATTAAGTAAGCACGATGTTCACCTTTGGGGATGGTATCCAATTGTTGGCGTAATTCCCCAGCTTGGCTGGATGGTTCTGTGGATTTTGCTTGAGGTTGCAAATCTTGGAAGAACGGCGAGATGTTAAACTTCGACCAATCAACGGGAACTACCCCGACTTGGGGAGATGCTGGGGCTAACATTTGCTGTTCTAATACTGCTAATACTTGATGTGGCGCAATCGTACCGATACCCTTAGCTTTTACCCAGGACTCGGCTTGGCGTTTGGCGGCTGCACCAATGTCAGTTACTACACCCCAGTTAATACTCAAGCCTGGGAGTCCTTGCTGTTGTCGGTAATGGGCGAAGGTATCAAGGAAGGCGTTGGCGGCGGCGTGGTTGGCTTGTCCTGGTGAACCAAAGAGGGAGGCGACGGAGGAGAATAAGACGAAGAAATCTAGGGGTAGATGTTGGGTAAGTTGATGTAAGTTCCAAGCACCTTCTACTTTGGGAGACATAACTTTGGTGAAGCGTTCCCAGGTTTGTTGTTGGAGTACGCCATCATCTAATACCCCGACAGCATGAATAATACCGCGCAATGGAGGAAGCGATCGCTCTATATCTTCTATAACTTTGGTCATCTGTTCTAGGTTGACGACATCCGCTTGTGTCACCATCACCTGTGCGCCCTTTTGTTGCAGTGTTTTGATAGATTGTTTCACTTCGCCATTTGCACCACTGCGTCCCAGCAATACTAGATGTCTCGCCCCTTTCTCTACCATCCACTCAGCCACGAGTAAGCCTAAGCCACCCATCCCACCAGTAATTAAATAGGTGCTATCTTCACGGAAGCTAAGTTCTGTTTGGGTGACAACAATCTTACCGATATGCTTGGCTTGCTGCATATAGCGGAAAGCATCTACTACATTTGTTATAGAAAATTGGGTTTGGGGTAAGGGTTTGAGTTGTCCTGTAGCAAATTGCGGCATTAATTTCGCCAGCATTGATTGAATTAAGGTGGGTTGCTGTTGGCAAACTTCCACTAAATCCACTAGAAAGTAAGCAATATCTGACCGCACTTTTAATACTTCGTCAGTCTGTAATACTCCCCGCTTGGCAATTTCTACAAACCGTCCTTGGGGTTGTAAAACTGATAAACTCTTGCTGATAAATTCGTCTGAGGTCAGGGAGTTGAGGATAATATTTACACCCTGCCCATAAGTAATTTCTTTTATTTTCCCAGCAAAATCTAAGGTGCGGGAGTTCATAATTTGTTCAACTCCCAGAGATTTCAAGCAATCCCACTTTCCAGGACTAGCAGTAGCGAATACTTCTGCACCTATCTGTTGGGCTAACTGAATGGCGGCTTGTCCTACACCACCAGCCGCCGCATGAATTAATACCCGTTCTCCAGGGGCAATCTTTCCTAAATGATGTAGTGAATAATATGCTGTCAGGAAGGTAATGGGAATAGTTGCGGCTTCGGCAAAGGTCAAATTGGCTGGCTTTAGTGCTACCATTTGAGCATTCACTGTCACATATTGACTAAAACTTGCGGGTGCGATCGCTACGACAGCATCACCCACCGCTAAACCTGCTACCCCCGCACCCACGGCGACAATTTCACCAGCACACTCACCACCCAACGTCCCCGCATCACCAGGATACAAGTCTAAAGCGTTGAGCAAATCCCGGAAGTTTAACCCCGTCGCCCTGACTCTAATTTCCACTTCCCCTGCATCAGGTGAACGGTGTACAGTCGGTTCAAAGGTTAAATTTTCTAAAGTTCCTTTTTGGGAAATAGTTAAAGTAAAAGGCTGATTTTCGGGAATTTCTAGCTGATTTTCCCCCGATCGATTTAACCGCGCCACATAACGCTGCTGATGGCGGAAAGCAACTTGATCTTCTTCATCATTTGCTAAAATCTCAGCTAAAAGTGCGTTGACTTCATCCTCAACCGGATGAGAATCTAAATCTATCCGCACACATTTAAGTTCTGGATGTTCTAAAGCAATTACCTTACCCATTCCCCAGAGTGCAGATTGGGTTACACCAGAAACATTACCCTCCACAGATTGCGCCCCTCTGGTGACTAACCATAACCGAGACTGTGAGGTAAAATCTGTCTTAGTTAATGCTTGTAATAGATGTAAGGTACTACTACAACTTTGTCTAGATGCGGCTTTTAAATCTTTACTCGTTAACTTCAGGTTAAGACTCGTTAAAGCATCAGATGTATCTAAACTCCAGCAATTAATAACACCATGTAAAGCAGTTTCACTATTGCTAATTCTAGTGAGTAATTGCTGAAAATGCTCTGGCTGAGTGGGATTAAGCGTCAAAGTTTGCCCATCCAGTAATTTATAGTCCTCGCCTGAGAAAACTAAGGTGCAGATATCACCTGTTTCTCGTAATTGAGTCGCTAATTTTTCACCAAGTCCTTGAGAGTCAGCCAATACAAGCCAATGTTTGGACTTAGCAGTTGCTACAGTTTTCTGAATGGCGGCGGCTTGTGCGACAATTACAGATTGCTGATTTAAACTACCTTGGGTTGCTGCGGCTAAAGGTAGGGTGACGGCTGCTTGATATCCCTCTTGCAGTAAGACTTGCTGCCATTGTTCACTCGTTAACAGGGGATAATTGGGACGTAACTCAGTATCACTAAATCGCCACCAACCTTCAGTTAAGCCAAAGGTCAAATCTAGCCAAGCTTGGGGAATAGTTCCCTCTAATAGTATAAGTAACCCTTGCGGTGCTAATAACTGGCGGATATTTTGCAAAGTTTGCGCTAAATCCTGGGTGGCGTGGAGGACGTTAGCCGCTACCACGACATCATATTGGTGAAACTCGAATCCCTGGGGCTTTAATTCCTGTTCAATGTCTAATACTTGATACTGCACAAAGGGATAATCGCGAAATTTCTCTTGGGCTTGGGTAGTAAAGCGGGGCGATAAATCTGTAAAGATGTATTCTGTTTGCTGTGCTGGTAGGGTTGGCAGAATGTAAGCGGTAGTTCCTCCCGTACCCGCCCCAATTTCGAGAATCCGCACACCTCTATTTTGAGGTAACTGTGCTAAAGCTGAGGAAATAGCCTGCTGCACTAAAGTATTAAGTACCTGCGACCCTGGAGAATCTTGATAAACTTGGGTGGCGGTGGTCATGTCGCCTTCAGGAAACAGCAATTGCAAGGGGTCACTCTCACCTTGCAGGACTGAGGCCAGTTTACTGGCACAACGCCCCAATAATGTTAACTCTGCGGCTGCACTAGGGTATTTTGCCAACAGGAGATTTAATTTGGTGTCTGGGTTGGAATCCTGGGGTATATTTATTACCTGCCATTGCGAGTTACTTTCCTGTAAATAACCAGCATCTGCCACAATCTCTAATAGCCGATGTAGCAACCTGTGATGGCGGTTGACTATGCCCAGTTGGGTGATGATGTCTGCTGTAGCAAAACGTTGCCCAAGTTGGAATTTTCTCCCCATTTGTGCAAAAGCATGAATGATGTAGGCGACGCTTAAGGCTTCCATTTGGGTGAAGACTTGCTGATACTCTGACCAATTAAAACCAGTCAGTATATCAGGCAGTTTGGCAGAAATTTTAATACTTACTTGCTCAGGCGATACCAAGTAATCAGGGCTGAGTTGTGAACTGGCAAAGTGGACTTTTTGCCGCCACGCCACTTGATAAAGCCAGTTATGCCAATTGTCTTGGGTTGTGGGAAGTAGGCGCGACCGCTTCAACTCTAAACCCTCTACATGAACTCTTCTTACTCCATCACTAGTATAAAGGCCAACATTGCTATTAATAAGTTCTTGATTTGTGTCTGGGTTAATCTCTGCGTGACTCCAAACCAGATTTCCCGGACTACTATGAATCTGTAACCGCTCGATTGCTACGGGTAAATACGTATCTAGTTGATTTTGATGGAGTAAAGCTGCACCTAATACTTGGAAGCTAGCATCTAAAATAATCGGATGCAGGTGATAATTTTGATCTGCCCAAGTTTCTGCTAGCTGTACCTGTCCCATCGCCAAACCCGGAGCATACCAGAGTTGTTGGATGGCTTGGAAACTAGAGCCGTAATCAATCCCTCTATTTTGACATTGCTGATAGTAAGTCTGAGGTGCAATATTTTCATGACATGGCGATCGCAATTTTGTTAAGTCAGTTTGGATCGGTTCAGCTTGATTTTCACCCCGCAGTAATTTACCTGTGGCGTGGAGTCTCCATACTGACTCATTATCTGTAATATTTTCACTACTGAAAATTTGGAATGAATAACTACCATCACCGGGAGATAGGCTAATTTGTAATGTTATGCCTACTTCTCCCAAAATCAATGGCTGTAAAATACTAATATCTTCTAATACTAATTGTACAGTTTTATACAATTTACACCCCGCAGCCAATGCCATTTCGAGATAAGCGGTAGCTGGTACAATGACCTCACCAAAAACGCGATGATCTGGCAGATAAGCGGGTTGATTTTGGCTAATCTCGGACTGGAAACAAATTTCCTTCACACCTGCTAAATTCAGCCTTTGACCGATTAATGGGTGCTGTTGACCCTGAACTAGCTTGAAACTTGGCTGATGCAGAGGTGATAGTGTTTCTATCCAATAGCGTTGTCGTTGGAAAGGATAGGTAGGTAAAGAAACTGTCTCACAGTCAGAATGTCGATAAAATTCGCCCCAGTTGATAGGAATACCCCGGACATACAACGCCGCCAAACTTGTTAAAATTTGCTCCCATTCGCCTTGCTTGGGATGCAAACTCGGCAACCAAACCCCTACACCATCAGGTAAACATTGGCGACCCATGCCAATTAATATGGGTTTCGCGCCAATTTCTACAAATATCTGATAACCTTGCTGGTGCAGAAACTTCATACTGGAGGCAAATTGCACCGGTTGGCGGATATGATGCACCCAATACTCAGGTGTGGCGATGTCTGTTGTCGCAATTTGTCCTGTCAGGTTGGAAATTAGGGGAATTTTAGGAGACGAGTATTGTACTGTCTTGGCTACCTGCTCGAAATCCCCCAGCATCGCCTCCATCAAGGGAGAATGGAAAGGGTGGGAAACCTGTAGAGGCTTGGTTTGGATACCTTGATTTGTCAGTTGCTGACAAACGGCTTCTATAGCTTGGCGTTGTCCAGAGATGACGAGACTTTCTGCGCCGTTATAGGCTGCTATGGCGATTTGCTCACCGTAGGGTTGAATAGCAGATAAGACTGTCTGTTCATCTGCCATAATCGCTGCCATTGCTCCATCTGGGGGTAATGCCTGCATTAACCTACCCCGTTCAGCAATGAGTTTTAAGCCATCTTCTAAGCTGAACACCCCCGCCAGACAAGCGGCGACATATTCCCCAACGCTATGACCCATGACTGCCGAGGGTTCTATCCCCCAAGATTGCCAGAGTTTAGCTAGGGCATATTCTAAGGCGAAGAGGGCGGGTTGGGTATAGGCAGTTTCGTTGATTGGGGACTGGGGACTGAGGACTGGTGACTGGGGATAAAGGATTTCTAGGAGGGGTGTTTCTAGGTAGGGTAGGAGGATTTGGTTGCAGTCATCGAGGATTTGGCGGAATGTGGGGTGCGATTCGTAGAGTTTCCGCCCCATATCGACATACTGCGAACCTTGACCTGTAAATAAAAAGACTACTTTAGGATGTTTGCGACTATTGATTTGTCCCTGGAAGACTCCGGGAGTATCTTGTTTTAATAAAAATGCGGCTAATTGCTCTTGTAGTTTGATTGTAGAGTCAGAGGTAATTCCTAACCGATAATCGAAATGGTTGCGTCCAACGCTAGCTGTAAAACAAACATCCGTCAATGATACTTGAGGATGATTCTTGAGATAGTCCTGATAACTCTGCACTAGTTCTTGCAGTGTCTTCTCAGTTTTAGCCGATAAAGTCAGCAGTTGTAATGGATGGTCATCTATTTCTTGCTTCTTGCTTTTGCCTTTTACTTTTTGACTTCCCAAGACAACATGAGCATTAGTCCCACCAAAACCGAAGGAACTTACCCCAGCTATAGCAATGTCATCTTCAGTCCAATATTCTAGTTTTTGCTGGACTCGTAGGGGTAATTTATCAAAGGGAATATAAGGATTGGCTTCTTGGAAATGCAGACTCGCCGGGATTTGCCCATGTTTTAGGGAGAGTGCAACTTTAATTAATCCAGCAATACCGGCGGCGGCTTCGGCGTGACCAATGTTAGTTTTGACTGAACCTAAAGCACAATATTCTCCAGGAATGCGACCTTCATTGAGTACCTTCCCCAAGGCTTTGACTTCTATGGGGTCGCCTAATTTTGTGCCTGTACCGTGGGCTTCTATATACTGCACCTTACCAGGAGATACTCCCGCCTGACGGTAGGCTTCTCTGAGTACGGCTTCTTGTGCTAGAGAATTGGGTGCGGTGATACCATTACTGCGACCATCTTGATTAACTGCACTACCGCGAATAATGGCATAAATGCGATCGCCATCTGCCTCAGCTTGAGATAGTAGTTTTAATACTACCACCCCAGCCCCTTCACTGCGAACATAGCCGTTAGCCCGACTATCAAAGGCTTTACATCTACCATCAGCGGCCATGAAGCCACCTTTAGAAAAGGTGACTGTCACCCAAGGGGAAGCCATCACATTCACACCTCCAGCTAAAGCTAAGATAGATTCCCCATTCCGCAAGCTTTGGCAAGCTAGATGAACTGCTACCAGAGATGAGGAGCAAGCAGTATCAATAGCAATACTTGGCCCTGTGAAATTTAAAGCATAAGAAATCCGGTTAGCAGCCAAGGATAAAGCTGTACCTGTACCTGCATAGCTATCTAAGTTAACGGGATTTTGGAAGCGTAGCTTATCATAGTCGAAGCTAGAAATCCCCATAAACACGCCCGCAGGTTTACCCGCTAAGGCTGTAGGATTTTGTCCAGCATCTTCTAAGGCTTCCCACGTGGTCTCTAGTAACAACCGATGTTGAGGATCTACACTGGCGGCTTCTCTAGGGGCAATATTGAAAAATTGGGGGTCAAATTGATCTATTTGCTCTAAAAAACCACCCCATCGCGTGGTCATTTTATCTGGTGTCGCTGGGTCAGCATCATAAAAATCATCTATATCCCAGCGTGTCTTCGGCACTTCGGTAATGGCATCTATCCCATCGCGCAGCAAATGCCAAAAGGCTTCCGGGTTTTTAGCCCCAGGAAAACGACATCCTATTCCAATAATGGCGATGGGTTCTTTGTCCATTTTGTTCCTCTAAAATTTTGAATTATGAATTGAGAATTTCTAATTACTTTTAAAACTTACTGATAAGGACTTTAATCCTCGCAAAGCAATATTTTTACGCCAATCTAATTGATCGGTTTGTAGTTCTATATAGGAAAATCTTTGTGCAAATGTATTAATAGCAATTTGACTATTGAGGCGAGCTAATGCTCCTCCCAAACAAGTGTGTGTGCCATCGATAAAAGCCATGTGGCGGTTATCACTACGGGTAAGATTGAGGCGATCTGGATCAATAAATTGTGCCGGATCTCGGTTAGCAGCACCTAGACAGGCGACAACTTTATCACCTACTTTAATCAGTTTGCCACCAATCTCTACATCTTCTGTAGCAATCCTTTGGGCATATTGTACAGGACTGTCGTAACGTAGTATTTCTTCAACGGCACTTTGAATTATAGTAGGTTCTTGTCTCAGTTTTTCTAGCTGTTCAGGGTGACGGAGTAAAGCCAGAATCCCATTACCGATTGTATTGACTGTAGTTTCTTCCCCAGCAATAAACAATAATATACAGGTAGACAACATTTCTACTTCGCTCAATTTGTCGCCTTGGTCTCTAGCCTCAATTAGTGCGCTGATTAAATCTTCTTGTGGGCTTTTTCGGCGTTCTGCAAATATTGCACGGAAGTATTCTGCAAATTCCAGAACTATCTGATTTAAATGTTCATAGGTTTGCAGTGGTAAAAGCGGATCTAATATCCGAGATAGGTCATTAGACCACTGATGTAGCTGGGGGCAATCCTGATCAGGTACACCCAACATTTTGGCAATCACTTTGACGGGTAAGGGAGCAGCTAAATCGGCAATCACTTCCATATTTCCCTGGTGTTGCACTTTGTCAAGTAACTGATCCACAATTCCTTGAATGTAGGGACGCAGAGGATCGATGACTGATGGAGAAAAGGCTTTACCAACAAGTTTGCGGAGTCTAGTATGGTCAGGTGGATCGAGGTAGATTAACCATTTACCAGTAACATCAGCTAATGTATCCAGATCCTTTTGCTGGGTGAGGTAATTGCTTTTATTTCTTAAGCGGGTGGCTAATTTATCTACACAAAAGCGGGGATCGCGCAAAACTGTTCTGACATCTTCATAGCGGGTAAGTACCCAAGCATTTAATAAGTTCTGATGTACAGGATCTGTCTCACGCAGACGATGGTAGGTGGGATATGGATCTTGATGCAAATTAGCAAGTAGGGGATTAAACCTAAAAGGTTTAACTGTCCTTGCTGGTTGGTTCTGCCCAGAGTTAATCATCTCTTGGCTGCTCTCAGCAATTGACTCCATTGTTAAATTTTCCCTGAAAGCTTGACTTGATTCGTTGATTTTAATAATCGACATTCTGCATCTAGGTGTTGAGCCAATGCGGCAATACTGGGAAATTCCCAAAATAGGGTGGGGTCTAGTTCCCAGCCTAGCCACTCGCCTAATTCACTTGTCATGCTAACTGCCACTGATGAATCTAAACCATAATGAGCAAAAGACTCTTGAGTGTCTATCTCATCTGGCGGCAGTTTTAGGGATAAAGCTAAATGTGTGACTAACCAGTTTTGAATCTTTTCCGGATTCGAGGCAGTTTGTTCACTTGCAGAATGATTTTGTGCGCCTTGTTGGACGTGTTCCAATAAGGTTGCTAGAGAGGTTTGCAGTGCTGCTAATTCCAGTTCTTGGAAGTTGACTTGCCACTCTCCGACAATATCTAGGTTCCTGGCTAAAAACCCAGTCCTACAGGCTTGACGTTGAATCTTCCCACTGGAGGTTTTCGGAATACTGGCTGTTTTGAGTAAGACGACTGCATAAACTTGGAGTTCATGTTGTTGTGATACTGCTTGGCGGATTGCTCCGACTACTTCATCTACATCTAACTGGCGTAAATAACTCCGTTCTACTTCTTGAGTAATGACTAACCTTTCTTCACCTGCAACGGTAATAGAAAAGGCTGCACCACAACCAAGACGTAAGGCTGAATGGCTCTTTTGGGTGGTGAGTTCGATGTCTTGGGGATAGTGGTTTTGTCCGCGAATAATGATTAAGTCTTTGATGCGACCTGTGACGAATAACTCGCCGTCGCGGATAAATCCTAAGTCTCCGGTGCGGAGAAATTCACCCTCTCCAGTGTCAGCTAAATAGGCTTGAAATGTCTCTTTGGTTGCTTCTGGATTTTGCCAGTAACCAGCCGCGATATTTGCACCTGATACCCAGATTTCCCCGACTTCTTCTGGGCTACACTGGGTCAGAGTTTCTGGATTGGCGATCGCAATTTTCTGCTCTAACCAAGTCTGTCCACAACTGACTATTTGTTTGCCCTGCGTTTGTTCTCCACTGGCTACTACAACTCGATTCTCTTCAATGGCTGATTCATCAACAGATAATACTACAGGTGCAGATGTTTTCATCCCTCCAGAAACAAACAAGGTAGTCTCAGCCATGCCATAGCAAGGATAAAAGGCTTCAGCACGAAAGCCGCAAGATTTAAACTTGGTAGCAAATTTTTCTAGGGTTTCCGCTTGTACTGGTTCTGCACCGTTAAAGGCCAATTCCCAACTGCTGAGGTCAAGGCTAGCTATCTGTTCGGGGGTAATTTTGCTCACACACAAGTCATAAGCAAAGTTTGGGCCTCCACTGGTAGTAGCTTGATAACGTGAAATGGCTTGCAACCAACGAATAGGTTTCTGGAGAAAAGCCACTGGTGACATCAGATAGCATGATATCCCCAAATATAATGGCTGTAATACGTTTCCAATCAGTCCCATGTCGTGGAATAAGGGCAACCAACCCACAAAGATAGTTTCCTGGGTGTGTTGGTAGGCAAGCTGAATCATGCGTTGGTTGTACAGCACATTTTCATGACTAACCATTACCCCTTTTGGCTTGCCAGTAGAACCAGATGTGTATTGGAGAAACGCTAGGGTATCGCTACTGATTCGAGGTTGTTGCCAATCGGCTGCCAAGTTCACGTCAATGTCATCAGTGGCTAGCCATTGTACTTCGGCTAGTTCTGGTGCTTGGTTCACCCACGCTTCCCGGTTGGATAGTAACGCGGTGGTGGTGAGGACTACTGTTGCCTGCGTATCTGCCACGATCGCCTGGAGTCTTGCTAGATTCTGGTTACGTCGCGGCGGATAGGCTGGAACAGCTACTACTTGGGCATACAAACAACCAAAAAAGGCACTGATAAATTCTAAACCTGGTGGATAAAGTAACAGAGCGCGATCGCCTATGGTGGGCGAAGCATTGTCACCTCTGGTTACGAGAGTTTGTAACTGAGCAGCGATTGAGCGAGCCTTTTGTTCTAATGCTTGATAGGTCAAGCTGTAGGCTGCTGTTTCGCCATCCTGCAAAAACGTAAAAGCTGCTTTGTGCGGACGCTGCAAAGCTCTAAATTGCAGGAGGTCTACTAACGTTGTAGTTTCTTGCAAAATAATTGATTTCAATTTTTTACATGCACAAACGAAAGAGTGTACAGAAATTCGGGCTGATTCCTGAATTTACTGGCGTGGAGAGGGAACACGTAACTCTTATTGGGGAACATGAAAGAACGGATATATGGACTCTGAGTCTTGTTCCGCGATCAAACAGAAGTCCTATTTGATACTTCGCCAAACTTTTTTAAGCCCACATAGTACCTTTAATACCACAAAAATAACATAAATTAAACGCTTAATAGCTTGATTATCATAAAATTACTTGTTTTTTTATCAGTCACAATTGACACAAACATCTTGGCATACAAGCACTGTACAGATTATTAAAAGAGCATTAAACTTTCTTTAAAACAAGAGATTTGCTCAAATCTCTTGTTTTAAAGATATTAGGAGAAAACGTAGTATGTAATACTTCTCTATACTGTGTACTAATATAAATTTATATATTCAGTAACTGCATGAGAATTTGCTGCAAAAATTACCCGTATTTGAAGAAGGCAGAGGGGATGATGAGGCAAGGAATCAGCACATGGCTCAACCTACCCTACCGCTAACACTAATCAGCACTCTTCGCTGTTTCGGTGTTGACAACACTATAAACTTTGTCAACCTGCTGTAGCTGTTGGTAAACTTCTGCGGCTACTGATTGGAGACGCTGAGATTCTGTTTGCAGGTTAATTTCATGTGCTGCTTTTTGCTGGAGCAAGTTATCTAATTCTGCTCTTCTTTGAGTAATATCTTTGTTGATTTGCTCAATCACTTCCCGTTCGTAGGTGTTGAAGCATTCTTCCACCCCTGTACGGATTTGGGGAAGATATTCTTCAGCCGCCTGTGGGAGATATTTCGTTAGTTCCTTTTGAGTCGTCTGGACTAATTTTTGCCTGGCTTGGTCGGCTTGGACAAAGCCAATACCCATACCCAAAAACGCCAATCCCACAGGCCCTAAAAAAATCCCAGTGATACTGCTGGTAACACTGTTCACACCAATTGCGGCGATGTAATTGAGTAAAATATTTTTCCAGTCGAAGCCTGCTTGCGCCATCGCCACGCCAGCAATGTTACCCCTAGACAAAGATAATAATCCCATCGCCCATTTTGTCCAAGTAGGTGAATCTTCTGCGGTAGTAGTTTGGGTTTTACGTTTTAGTTCTTGTCCCGATAATTTATTGGCGATTTGGTCTGTAACTTGGCTGTATGAAGCACCATAGGTTGCTGCACTGGTGGAAAGTTTGGCAAAGGCTGCATTCATTTCTAGTTCTACCGTCAATGTCCAAGTCGCAATTTTATCGGCTGTGTATTGCTCGAAAGCTTGTTGTAGCAACTCGTTAAAGGCTTCACGTTTATCTTTGTTTAAAAAATCGAATAGTTCTAAGTCTGGTTGGTAGGGTAAAAAATCAGTTTCAAAGGTATTACCCAAATTGAGAATGTAAGACCGCAAAGATTCCGCAATAGTGTTGGCTTGAATGTCTCTTGTGGTGATAATTTCTTGCTGAAATTGATCACGAATTATGCCTAACTGCTCAAATTCTGGTTCTACGGAACTAATGCGCTGTTTCATTTCACTCACATCTTGCTTGAGTAAGGAAAGGCGGCGTTGAATAGCAGCTTGGATGTTAGTGTAGGTTTGGTGAGCGAGGATAATCGCTGGTTGTAGTTGAGCGATCGCGCGATCTTGGGTTAAAAAGGTATTGAGCGATCGCAGCAATTCTGGAAATCCTGTACCCTCTAAGGAGGCTGATTGATCCTTAATTCTTCTTCTCAGGGCATTAATGGCAGAAATCTCAAAGACGCGCTCAGAATAAATATTTTTTCCGTTAATTTGACAGTATTGCGCTAAATTTACCTCAAATAATTCTCGCAATTGCATCTCTGCTGTTTGCAATTCTTCTTCGTCATCTGGATCTAGAATGCCTTCTTGAATTTGATCCCAACCATTAATAATAAAAAATACCGTCAAACCACGACCTTTAATATAATTTTCTAGGTAGCGTCGCTCGGCTAAAGTGTAAGGCTGAGATGCCCTCATCAGAAACAGAATTGCATGACAATTATTGATGTATCCTAGTGATGTTTCATTTCTGTCTTCTGTATCGTTTAATCCTGGGCTATCGATAATTTCTAGCCCTTTGGATAAAAGCGGTAATGGGTACTCTACAATGGCATGACTGACTTCAGCAAATACCATTTTTTTGCCTTTGCCTAGCTGTTTAGCTTCTTTTGGATCAATCGTGTACTTCTGCTTAAATTCTTTAAATTCAAGCTGTTCTGGAGTTTTTTCATCATTAAAATGAACAGTTACCTTTTTCTCTTCTCCATAACGTAAAATCGTCAAAAGAGCAGTACAGGGATTAACTGCATTCGGCAGGATATTTTCCCCAATTAAGGCATTAATAAAAGTGCTTTTCCCTCGCTTCATATCGCCTAAAACGAGTAAGCGAAATATACCTTGATGCAGATTTTGACTGGCTAAATTGATGTTTTCAATATCTGAACTTAAACCTAGTGCGCCCGAAGTATTTTTTCCAGCTAATTCCGCTTGACTAAGGATGTCACCCATCTGTGCTAAACATACAGAAATTTCTTGACGAACTCCGGCGACTTTATCTAAATTATCAATAAAACTGTCAGCTTGAATTGTGTGTTTCATACTACTAAAAGAGTAAAAAGTCAATATTAAAAAAAATATTTATGAAATACGCGGACTTGAAAGAAGTCATACACCATTTTCAAAACATCTTTGATGGCAAAACGCTGTATAAGGAATGGTAATAAGCTAATCGTCATTTAAATTGCACCATTTTCATGGTCATCAAAGCTGCAAACCCTCGCCCTTGCTCCCTGCTCCCCTGTGGCCTCAATGGGACAAAAAATTTAAAGCTTTGAGGCACTTAGCCCTAAGTAATAGAAATGTAACGTGTTTAATTCTACTATAGGGGGTGACATAGGACGTATGTAAATGATTGTGAAGAAATATCTTGAGGAATGATACAGTAGTTTTGAGATCAAACCAAGTATACTAGTATTGCGATCATCACCTAGTTCGTAAAACCTTAATATAGCTTAGGTAATAGCGTCGCATTAAAAATTCTTGAAGTTACAATCTATCTCAGTAGACTTGGGGTTAACCTGCAAGTGACTGGTTTAATACTTAACCAAGTGCGACCGCAGGTTTAGTAAGAAAACAGAATCGAGCGAACATAGTCCTTTAATTAAATCTTTAGGTGATTTGTATGGATGAAGTGGTGAAAAAGCTTGCATCGCTGGGTTTGCCTGGTGCAATGCTGGTAATCGTAATTGCAACAACAGGTCTAGAAGGTAATGTTGTTATTCCTATGGTTCTGGCTACCCTTGGTGGCCCATTTGGGATGATGGGAGGCTTGGCAGTTTTAGGAATTGTGACTCTGGTAACTGAATCCTTAGCAGGGTATGGGATTGAAAAAGTGCTGAGTGCTGTTTACACAGAACGCAGCAAAAATGAAGCACTGGGAGGTATTTTGAGAGAAATTAACAGTTTGCCTATTTCTGATGAACTGAAAACTAAACTCAAAGATAATATTTCTAATCCACCCAAAACAGAAGCCGATTTAGTAGTTATTAGTCCCCAAGTTGCGGAAATTCAATAGTCACTGTCTGCATAATTTTCTGATGCAATTCTAAGCATGGTTCGTAGTGAGGGCTTTAACCCTACTCCGTTACCATAGCGGACACATAAAAAGGTTAGAGACACTCACTACAAACCTTTCATTAATTCATGCCTTAACAGAGTAAATGGTCTAGAGGCTCATTAAGGATGCGATCGCCTATCGTATTGTGTCGGCAGACTCAATGATGAGAGTCAAACCGTCAGATGGCAAATAGGGAAATATATAGAGACTTATAGAAAAGGCGATCGCTCATATTACATACTAGTACCCCTATACGAAAGTCAAAAGTCTCGTATATCGAGGCTTTTACTTGTTGGAAATCGTAGCTTGATTTAAGCCGTGCTGTACTAGATAAGTTAACAACTATTTTGATGCCGTGGAAGAGTTGTACAGTCAATTCTTCCGTCTTCCCACAACAGAAGCAAGCTAAAAAGGATTTAGCACCTGAAATAATGGTTAAAGATAACGAACAAAACCAGTCAGAAGCAGCAGTAGCACTACAGCCAAACCAGTTTACTCCATCAGGTTTGGTGTTTGATGACAAAGATATTTATATCGATTTAGGTAAAAAACCTGAATTTAAAATTGCACAGCAAATTACCTTAGAAGCTTGGATTAATTGTCAAGCGCAAAGAAGAAGAACCGGAATTATCACGAACGTTTTTGACACTGGTCAAATTGAAAGTGGATATGGTCTACTCTTAGATGGTAAAAGTGGGATATTCTTCGCCTTAAAAACTCCATCCAAAGGCATTCAATATCTTAGTAGTAAGGAAAATTCCATCCAACTAAATCACTGGCATCACATCGCCGGCACTTATGACGGTAAACGCATGAGAGTATACGTTGATGGTGTAGAAAAAGCCACTAAAGCCACAGTCGATAGCAGCATTGATTACAATCCTGAAAATGAATTAGTAATTGGAATTTACCAAGATAATAACGAATCTTATCCGTTTCAAGGAAAAATTGCAGAAGTTCGCATCTGGAACAAGGCTCGTTCTGAAGCAGAAATTCAAGCTGATATGACTCGTTATCTTGTTGGGAATGAACCGGGATTAGTGGGCTACTGGCCATTAAACGATGCACCGGGAACAATAATAATACAAGATAAAACTAATCACGCCAACGACGGCAATATTATTGATAAAACTGTTGGGGTGAAAACAGAAATTTCTAGAGAAAACCAACAGCCAACACCACCCCAATCAGAATCTCAAGAAGTTATACCAAAAACAACTCAACCACCTACACCTATGCTAGAACAAACACAAGTTATCATTCCAGAAACGCCTCAAGCCACTAAAACTAAACAGGAACGCACAAAAAATAAAACAAGCAAGTATCCATACAAGATTTTGTCAATTGATGGTGGTGGTATTCGGGGAATTATCCCAGCGATGATTCTCGAAGAAATTGAAACACGCACCCAAAAACCAATCGCCAGTTTGTTTGATCTCATTGCGGGAACTTCAACGGGAGGAATTGTAGCACTAGGGTTAACTAAACCTCAATTAAATGCCACAAAAAAACCTGCATACACTGCTAAAGACTTAGTTAATATCTTTGCCGAGCATGGTAATGTAATATTTTATGAGCCACTATACGCAGAACTATTAGGAGAATTCGACGAAATTCTCAAACCAAAATATACATCCGAGGGAAGAAGCGACATCCTCACCCAATATTTTGGCTCTACAACAATAGTGGAAGCTATTACAGAAATTCTCATTCCTAGCTATGATATTGAACAGCGAGTACCAGTGTTGTTTAGCAGTAATATTAACAAAGAAAATATTACATCTAGAAAATTGCGCAAGATAGGTGAGGGCTTTACCATGAAAGAAGCAGCAATGGCAACTAGTGCTGCACCAACATATTTTGCCCCATATCGCATTCCTACATCACATAACGAAAATGGTTTCTATACATTAGTAGATGGGGGAGTTTTCGCTAATAATCCTACTGGGTTAGCCGTAATAGAATCTATCATTGGTGCTAAAGAAGCTATCAAGAAAGGTGAAGAACCTTGGACTCTTGATAATACGTTAGTAGTTTCTTTGGGAACAGGTTCACTCACCAAACCATACCCTTACCAAGAAGCGAAAAATTGGGGATTATTAGGCTGGGCTAGACCAATGTTAAATATTGTTTTAGACGGTGTAAATCAAGCTATTTCTAGTCAAATAGAAGAACTCATCCCCCAATCTGAAGATAAATCCCAACAACAGTATTACCGCTTACAAGCATACTTAGATGAAAGCTTAGAAGCAATGGATAATGCGAAGTTTAACAATATTCGGATGCTGATTCAAGTAGCCAAGCAAATGATTGCAGAGAGAACAGAAGAAATAGATGAATTGTGCAATAAATTAGTGAATTAAAAATAAATTTCTAGTACAATACGGTTCAGTTAAGAATAATTGGTAGTAGGTTGGGAAGCCACCGCCTTGGACGGGTTTCCCGGCTTGGGACGAGTGGCGTTTGACGTAAGGAAACCCAACACTAAGACCATATTGGGTTGCGCTGCGCTTAACCCAAGCTACGTCTAATGGACTATTTTAGCCTGGTCAAGCCACTACTAGTAGGTCATCAAATGTGAATTGAGGCATAAGCAAGTTCGTAGTAAGGACTTTAGTCCTTAGAAAAATCAGGACTAAAGTCCTTACTACGAACCCTCAAAACTAACTTGATAGACTACTAGATTCAAGTCTGCGTTTTAATTTCACAGTAAGAAAAGGACTAAAGTCCTCACTACAAACAATTTTTAAAATTTATGAGCGATTTATTAAAAAGGCTTGATTATTTATCACCAGAACAGCGTGAATTAGTTTTAAAAAAACTGCAAATGCAGAAGACAAATTCTGCAACAGATAATAATAAATCTCAAAGCTTACCACTTGTTCCTGTAGATAGAAACCAAGCAATTCCTTTATCATTTGCTCAACAAAGACTCTGGTTTCTCGCCCAACTAGTTGGACTCAGTGCGACATATAATACACCAACTGCTTTACAAATTACTGGGAAGTTAAATATTAATGCCTTAGAGCAAGCCATAATCGAAATTGTTCGCCGTCACGAAGTTTTAAGAACAACCTTTCAAGAAATTAATAATACTCCCCGGCAAGTTGTTCATCCTACTGTGATGGTAAATTTACCAGTGGTGGACTTGCAAGATTTATCAGATATAGAGAAAGCCTCTCAAGTTCAACAATTAGTCCACCAGGAAGCACACAAACCTTTTAACCTCCAACAACTGCCCTTAATTCGCGGTCAGATTCTACGCTTGGATGAAACTTCCCATGTATTGCTATTGACTGTGCATCATATTGTTGTTGATGGTTGGTCAATGGGGGTCTTTATTCAAGAACTATCCGCCCTCTATCCCGCCTTTGCCACTGCTAAACCTTCCCCACTAGCAGAGTTACCTATTCAATATGCTGACTTTGCTGTGTGGCAAAGACAATGGTTAAGTGGGGAAGTGCTAGAAACTAAACTCAACTATTGGCGACAAAAGTTAGCAGGTGCGCCACCTCTATTAGAATTACCAACAGATAGACCACGCCCACCGATAGAGACTTTTCGGGGAGGTAGCTATACATTTACACTCAGCAGCCAGCTAACACAGCAAATTTTGAGCCTAAGTCAAAAGTCAGGGGTAACTCTGTTTATGACTCTACAGGCGGCATTCGTCACATTACTACATCGTTATACTAGTCAGGATGATATCCTCGTCGGTACGCCCATTGCTAATCGCAACCGTCAAGACATAGAATCATTAATTGGCTTTTTTGTCAATACTTTGGTGTTGCGAACCAAACTCAATGGTAATCCCAAATTTAGCGAACTACTCAAACAAGTACAACAAGTAGCCCTAGAAGCCTACGAACATCAGGATGTCCCTTTTGAGCAGGTAGTTGAAGCTCTACAACCAGAACGCAACTTAGATCATAATCCACTGTTTCAGGTGATGTTGGTGTTGCAGAATGCACCTCAAGGCACACTGAAACTATTGGATTTGGAGTTGACATCCATCGATATTAATTTTGCCACAGCCAAGCGTGACTTAACTCTCACATTCGTAGAGACAGACGAGGGACTGGGGGGTGTTTGGGAATATAACCGCGACTTATTTGATGAGTCTACAATCATCCGGATAGCGGAACATTTGCAGACTTTGTTAGCAGCAGTGGTGGCTAATCCTCATCAGCAGATTGCCTATTTACCGATACTGACACAAGCAGAACAGCAACAGTTACTTGTCGAATGGAACGATACTCAAAAAGAGTATCCGACGGAGTTATGTTTGCATCAGATGTTTGAGACTCAGGTAGAACTAACACCGGATGCTGTAGCAGTTTTGGGGAATGGGGAAGAGTTAACTTATGGTGAGTTGAATGCTCGTGCTAATCAGGTGGCGCATTATTTGCAAAGCGTGGGTGTGGGGGCTGAGGTATTAGTGGGGATTTGTGCAGAACGTTCCTTAGAAATGGTGGTAGGGTTGTTGGGGATTTTGAAGGCTGGGGGGGCTTTTGTACCTCTTGACCCAGCTTATCCACGCGATCGCCTACAAT
>NZ_CAWUDL010000075.1:0-32659 GCF_963920945.1 Anabaena sp. CCY 9402-a | reverse complement strand
TATCTCCTATAATCCCTTCACAGTAAGCTTTTTATCTTTTATAGACAAGTCTAATCAGTTTGACCGATGCCTAAGCACTACCAGCTTATTGCAATCAATCCCAATTATTAATTAAGTAGAACAGGGTAAATAATTAAAGGTTTGTAGTAAGAACTTTAGTTCTCTCTGCGTTCTCTCCGTTCCCTGCGGGACGCTCCGCGAACAAAAAAGGACTAAAGTCCTCTCTACGAGACGCTACGCGAATACTACGAACTCAATCCTAGTTTTTTTACATTACTTAACGTAGTTTGTTTTTTCGAGTCGTTCTACTTACTTGGCAAATTATCTTATCCAAACCGTATTGCTCTATCACCTGTCACCTGTCACCTGTCACCTGTCACCTGTCCCCTGTCCCCTAACCAACACACCTAGTTGTTTCTAATTCCATCGCATCGGAAATAAAACACGCACCACCAAATTTATTCAAGACTAGTCGCATATTTGTCTCTACTAACTGCAACTTTTCAGGAGGAAAGAAAGCTATAACATAGACGTTATCTAACAAGGTCATAGCTAAATCATTAGTAAATTTGCCCTTAGTACCTTTACCTGCGACATCTTTAATTACACTATGACCAGGTACGCCAGATTTTTCTAAAGCCTCTAAAATCTTACTAAGTTCGACATAGTTAGCAAAGATTTCTATGCGTTTTACAGGCTGCATTATCTCAACTCCAAAATAAATTAATGCCGTATAAATACAACGGTATGCCCACAATAATATTGAAAGGAAAGGTTACAGCTAAGGCAGTGGAAACATACAAACTAGGGTTAGCCTCTGGAACTGTTAGCCGCATAGCTGCTGGTACGGCAATATAGGAAGCACTCGCACACAACACTGAAAACAACAGGCTATCACCCTGTGGCATACCAATGACTTTAGCAATTACGAGGGAAATACTGGCATTCACAATTGGGATGAGTATGGCAAAAAAGATTAAAAATACTCCGGTTTTTTGTAAATCTTTAATTCTTTTAGCGGCTAAGAGTCCCATATCTAACAAAAAGAAGGTGAGGACTCCATAAAACAAATCTTGGGTAAAGGGTTTTAATACTTCCCCTCCATGTTCGCCCGTGAGTACACCCATGATTAGGCTACCCACAAGTAAAAATACAGAACTATTAAAGCAAGCTTCTTGTATTATTTCTGACCATACAAATTCTCTCTGATTCTGCTCTTGGGTAAATAGATTGACCAAAACTAAACCAACAATGATTGCAGGTGATTCCATTAATGCCAAGGCTGCAATCATGTAGCCATCGAACGATATACCTAACTGAGTCAAGAAAGAGCTAGCAGTAATAAATGTGACTGCACTAATTGAACCATAAGTGGCTGCGATCGCAGCTGCATTGTAAGTATCTAGTTTGATCCTCAAAATAAAAAACGTATAAATTGGCACTAAACTCGCCATTAATACTGCCGCCAATAAGGTGAGGATAACTTCCTGATTCAAACCACTTTTGACTAGTTCCACACCCCCCTTAAACCCAATAGCAAAGAGAAGATACAAAGAAAACAACTTAGGTAAAGGTGCAGGAATTTCCAAATCTGACTTGAGAAATACCGCTAACATCCCCAAAAAAAAAGCCAACACAGGTGGATTCAAGATGTTCGACACTATTAAGTTGACATCCATTTCCACCACTCCTTTAAATTTATCTTAAAAATTCTGAATCAATTAAGTTTTGCATGAACTATCCGATTTGGGAATTGGGTACGGGAAATTGCACCTCCCTAGGGGACGCTACGCCAACCTAGAAAATAGGGTAGTGATCATGAGGAGCTTGCTTTCCTGCCGAAGTTTCAGCCTACCCCTAGGGTATTTTGAATTAATTTTTCACCAGTTCAATTTGTTAAATTTATACAAATTTTATGAATATCTGTATATAATGCAAGCAATTACTTGCATTCGTAAGCAACTGCTTGCATAAATGTCGAACCTGCCATTGCTAACTCTTCCAGGGATAGCACAGGCTTGCAAGATCCTATTTGATCAGACTAGCCGATTCCAGGTGGATAAAAATGTTTGACAAAAATCCCTCTTCAACATCTTGTCTCTGTGTCTGTGTGGTTAAAAAATCTTAGCCACAGATGTACGGGGAGCGCAAAGAAGAAAATACAGGGTGAATGACCCTGAAAACCAGACTCATTAGTTTACAAGCTACTACTAGTGTGTAATATTCCCAATCTCCATCCAGACAAACATTAGTTTTTAAAGATTCAATCTATAGAAAATATCTCAGTAATTTCCCTAGTTAAAATTTAAGAACGAGTGACCAAATATGTCCCATCAAGATAGTTCTCATTCCTCATTACCTGTGGAAATAGAAGATTCTCAAGCTACCGAAACTCAAGAAAGTTCTTTGGTAGAGCCAGAGAAACAATCTACACCCAGCCATAAGCAGCGTTGGCCGATGATTGTTGGCATCATTTTATTAATTGTCAGTGGTGGTTTTGGCTGGCGGTGGTGGCAAAGTAGCCTGGCGAGTAATAGCCCACCAGGGATGGCGGCGGGTCAGCCGAGGGGAATCCCTGTAAAATTAGCGACAGTAGAGACAGGAAATTTACAAGAAAGCTCTGTATTTGTTGGGACTTTAGATGCACCACGCTCAGTCGTACTCAAACCAGAGATTGATGGACGAGTCAGCCAAATTTTAGTGAAAGAAGGCGATCGCATTCAAGAAGGACAAGTAATAATTAGTCTGCAAAGTGATGATGTTCAAGCCCAGTTATTACAAGCCAAAGCCTCCCTAGAACAAGCCCGCGCCCGCCTAGCGGAACTCAAAGCAGGTACTCGCTCTGAACAAATTGCCCAAGCCAGAGCGCAGGTAGCCCAAGCTAGAGCCAGGTTAACAGATGCCCAAGGTGGAGCGCGTCCAGAAGAAATTGCTCAAGCGGAAGCACAAATTGAATCCGCGAAATCTGATGTAGAGTTAGCTCAGTCACGAGCAAAGCGATACGAACGACTTCAGACAGAGGGTGCGATTTCCCAAGATGTCTTAGAAGGATATTTGGGAGAAAAACGTAGTGCTGAAGCTAGGTTAAGAGAAGCCCAGCGACGATTAGAGCAACTTCGTAAAAGTAGAGGCTCTGATATTACCGAACTAACTGCTGCCCTAGAACAGCAAAGACAAAACCTCAGACAATTAGAAAACGGCGCACGTCCCGAAGAAATAGCCCAAGCGCGATCGCAAGTTACCCAAGCCGCTGCCCAAGTCAAATCTGCCGAAGCCCAAGTGCGTTACACCAATGTCCTAGCACCTTTTACGGGAATTGTGGGTGACATTCCCGTCCGCGTTGGTAGCTTTGTCAGCAAAGGTGATGAACTCACCACACTGACTAGAAATAGTGCTTTAGAACTAAATATATCCATTCCCCTCAACCAAGCCGCACAATTGCAGACGGGATTACCTGTGCAGATGTTAGATACCCAAGGGGAAACTACCACCACAGGTAGGATTAGTTTCATCGAACCCAACGCCAATTCCAATTCCCAAACAGTCTTAGCCAAAGCCACCTTTAGCAATGGAACAGGACAACTCATCAATCGCCAGTTAGTTCAAGCCAAAGTGATTTGGGATGAACGTCCAGGAGTGTTAATTCCCGTCACAGCAGTATCTCGCTTAGGTGGAGAAACCTTTGTCTTTGTCGCCCAAGCACCCGAAAAACCCCAACCAGACGCGCCGTCTTTAGTTGCTATACAAAAATCGGTGAAATTGGGAGCGATTGAAGGCAACAATTATCAAGTTCTAGAAGGACTAAAAGCCGGCGACAAAATTGTAGTTTCCGGCATTCTCAACCTCAGTAACGGCGCACCCATTGTTCCAGAGTCTTAGAGGTTGTTTGAAAAGTCTGTTTCTTTGTCATGTTGTAGCTTGCTTCTCCGCAGGAGTATGCAGCGTAGCGGAATGAAACATCTCAGTATGTGCCACAAAGCCTAGATTCTTTCCTGCGGAACGCTTCGTGAACCTTTCGCTCCGCTCCAGTCAGAATGACATTTTTATATCTCCTGAAACTTTTCAAACATCCTCTTAGAAGGGGGCAGGGGAGACAAGGTAGAACTTTTCCCAATCCCCAATCCCCAATCCCTAGTTATTTAATTTTGAATTTTGAATTTTGAATTTTGAATTGATTTGTCCCTAATCCCCAGTCTCCACCCCTATGTTTGTTGACTTCTTCATTAAGCGGCCAGTCTTTTCTACAGTCTGTGCGTTAATTATTCTGCTGGTGGGAGCAATCAGTATTCCCACACTACCTATTGCGCGTTTCCCAGATATTAGTCCTACTCAAATCAACGTTGCTGCTAACTACACTGGCGCAAGTGCAGAAGTAGTTGAAAGCGGTGTGACGAACATTTTAGAACGGCAAATTAACGGTGTTGAGGGAGTTAAATATATTACTTCCAGCAGTAGTAACGATGGTTCTAGTAGTATCACCGTAACTTTCGATGCCTCGCGGGATAAAGATATTGCTGCCGTCGATGTCCAAAATCGTGTTTCTGCTGCCGAAGCCCAACTACCAGATGTTGTGCAACGTACAGGAGTGCGGGTAACTAAGCAATCTAATAACATTTTGTTAGCGATCGGCTTATACACCGATAATCAGGAATATGACAATATATTTCTTAGCAACTACGCCGACCTTTACATAACAGATGCCTTAAAAAGAGTTAAGGGTGTAGGTGATGTGCGGATTTTTGGGGAACGCCGCTATGCTATGCGTTTATGGTTAGATCCCAATCGCCTAGCTAGTCGGGGTTTAACCACTGAAGATGTCACCAATGCGCTGGCGGAACAAAACTTGCAAGTTGGTGCGGGGAGAATTGGTCAAGAACCTGCACCTAAAGGACAACAATATCAACTGGATGTGCGCGCTGCTAGCCGACTGACGGATACAAAAGAGTTTGAAGAACTTGTCATCAAAACTGAAAATGATGGCACTTTAGTTAAGCTTCAAGATGTTGGTAGAGCCGAACTAGGGGCAGAAAACTACAATACATTTTTACGATTTCGTGCTAAAGATGCCGTCGGTTTAGGGATTTACCAAGTTCCTGGGAGTAACGCCTTGGATGTCGCCAAGGGAGTGAAAGAGGAAATGGCTCGATTAGCACCGAGTTTACCACCAGGCATGAAATATCAGGTAGCTTTTGATACGACAATGTTTGTCGAGGAATCATTGTCAGAAGTGATCAAGACGCTATTAATGGCAGTGGCGTTAGTGGTGCTGGTGATTTTTGTATTTTTACAAGACTGGCGCACTACCTTAATTCCGGCATTGACTATTCCTTTGGCATTAGTAGGGACATTCGCTTTTGTTAGAGTCTTTAACTTTTCGATTAATAGCTTGACCTTGTTTGGTTTGACTTTAGCATCAGGGATGGTTGTAGACGATGCGATTGTCGTCGTTGAGCAGATTAGCCGTTTTATTCAAGACAAAGGGATGAGTCCCCGCCGCGCTGCTAGTGAGTCAATGGCGGAACTGTTTGGCGCAGTCATTGCCACTTCCTTAGTATTAATGGCGGTGTTTGTGCCGGTGGCATTCTTTCCCGGAACTACTGGCGCACTATATCGACAATTTGCCTTAACCATTGCCTTCTCAATTGTCGTTTCTACGTTTTTGGCTTTGACCTTGACACCATCTTTGTGTGCTTTACTGCTGCGTCCAGGACAAAAAGCATCAGGTTGGCTGGGTCGGATGTTTGATCAGATTAATCGGGGTTTGGATTGGTTACAGCATAGCTATAGGCGATCGCTCTCCTTATTCATCCGCTTTAAAAGCATTATCATTGGTCTATTCATAGTTTCTTTGGGCTTGACAGCTTGGCTGTACACCACAGTTCCCACAGCTTTTTTACCCGATGAAGACCAAGGTTATTTCATCACTATTATTCAAGGGCCACAAGGGGTTTCTCTGCAATACACAAGTGATGTGATGGCACAGGTAGAAAAAGAAATTCTGCCACTATCTGAAGTTGTAGGAACTTTTGCTGTTGGAGGTTTTGGTTTTAGTGGTAGTACAGCCAACTCTGGGATTATCTTCACCACCTTGAAACCTTGGGCTGAACGTACCAGACCTGACCAATCAGTACAAGCAATTATTGGTAAACTGCAAGGGAAATTATTATCCATCCCAGAAGCCAGAGTTTTTCCTGTAAATCCCCCAGGAATTCAGGGTTTAGGGAACTTTGGCGGCTTTACCTTTCAACTCCAAGACCGCCGAGGGAATAGCGGCTTAGAAAATCTGGTGCAGACAATGGGGCAATTGCTCGGACGCGCCAACCAAACACCAGGATTACAAGCGGTGTTTAGTACCTTTGCTGCCAACACACCGCAGCTACTAGTAGAAGTAGACCGCAACAAAGCCAAAGCACTGCAAGTTTCCATCGATGATATTTTCAGCACCTTACAAACTGCTTTGGGTTCTCGATATGTGAACGATTTCAATTTGCAACAGCGCAATTATCGGGTGTATGTGCAAGCAGACCAACAGTTTCGCGCTAATCCCAAAGATATCGGACAATTGTATGTGCGATCGCAAACCAATCAAATGATTGCCCTCAGTAATTTAGTTAAAATTACTTCTATAGTGGGAGCGCAAACAATTAACCACTACAATCTATTCCGTTCTATAGAAATTAATGGTGCAGCCGCACCTGGGTTTAGTTCCGGGAATGCAATTCAAAAAATGCAACAAGTAGCCCAAGCAGTTTTACCTGCTGGCTATGGTTATGAATGGTCTGGTACTTCCTTAGAAGAACAAGAATCTGGTGGTTTAGCACCATTAATATTTGGTTTAGGACTAGTATTTGTGTTTTTGGTACTAGCAGCCCAATACGAGAATTACATAGATCCAATCATCATTCTTTTATCTGTACCTCTAGCAATTTTTGGCGCACTAATAGCTCAATCAATGCGAGGTTTTGCTAACGATGTTTACTGTCAAATTGGTTTGGTGATGTTGATTGGTTTGGCTAGTAAGAATGCAATTTTAATTGTGGAGTTTGCTAACCAACTAAGAGAACAAGGACTTCCCATTGCTAAGGCAGCAATTGAAGCTGCTCAAGAACGTTTACGCCCAATTCTCATGACTGCCTTTTCGACACTCATCGGTATTTTTCCCTTAACTATTGCCACAGGTGCAGGTGCGGGAAGTCGTCAATCTTTAGGAACAGCAGTGTTTGGCGGAATGCTAATCGCTACTTTTTTAAGCTTGTTTGTTGTGCCAATCTTGTATATTGTAATTAAGACAATGACTGAAAGCTTCTTTAAAGTAAATCAGAAGCCAGCATTAGAAACAGGTGCAACTTCGTTGGATAGAAAAACTGCGGCTTCAGCGACAAAAACCAATGATTAAGGGAAAGGCCATAGGGAGTAGGGAGTAAAAAATAGGGAAAGGGTAGGGGGAAGTTTTAAAATCTGACTTTTCGCTTCATGTGGAAAAGCTAACGGGAAACCTAACCCCCCTGCTTTACCCAATAGGGAAGGGGACAAAGATAAAGCCTCTCTCCTTGTAGGGAGTTACCCTGCGATTTCGAGTAGCGTTTCGTAGAAGAGCAAGCTAAGTCGAGGGGTTTTCCATATCCCGTGAAAAGTCAGGTTTGAAAATATCATCAATTATTAATAATGTTATTGGTGAACCTGCCCCTACTTAATTTGTTTAAAACTCCCATAGGACTCCTCTATTAAGTAATTAAAAAGAACTAATTACACAGATTTTTGCTCTATTTTCTGTTCCCTGTCCCCTCTCACCTGTCCCCTCTTTAACTATTTATCAGGTGTTGCTTATGACTTTCTCTTTGCCAAGACAATATTTTTACCAAGAAATTCAGCATTCGGATGAGCATATTGACTTAGCGAAAGCTGCTTTGTACATTGCCAAAGAAGAATATCCTTATATTGATATAGAAGAATACTTAAACGTCTTGGATACGATGGCAGAAGAAGTTCAAGAACGCTTACCATCTTCACGTTATCCATTGCGAATCATTCAAACTATTAATGAATATCTTTACGATGATTTAGGATTTGATGGGAATCAGAGCAACTATTATGACCCATGCAATAGCTTTTTAAATGATGTGATTGATCAACGCACAGGTATTCCTATCACAATGGCGTTGGTTTATTTAGAGATTGCCCGCCGTATAGACTTTCCGATGGCAGGTGTAGGAATGCCAGGACATTTTCTCATTCGTCCAGCAATTCCAGACATAGAAATTTTTGTGGATGCTTTCAATCGCGGCGAGGTAATATTTGCCCAAGATTGTCAAGAGAGGCTGAATCAAATGTTTCAGCAAAACGTGACTTTACGCCCGGAATTTCTAGCAACAGTGAGTAATCGTCAGTTTTTAGCGCGAATTTTAGCTAATTTGAAATATATATACCTGAGACAGCAACAGCTAGAAAAAAGCTTGGCTGTAGTAGAACGGATTTTGCTGTTATTTCCTCATGCTACTTCAGAAGTGCGCGATCGCGGTTTATTAAACTATCAACTAGGTAATTATTCTGAAGCTAAAGTAGACTTACAACAGTATCTTACTATAACTTCTGATACTGAAGACGCGGCATTGATTCGGCGGTTACTCAGTGATTTGGATAGCTGAGGGTACATTTAAATCAGTTTTTAGAAAATTATCAGATATTAAATCAGATTTATAGCGCAATACGGTTCAGTTAGTGTCAAAAACCTTAAACTGTGTAAGTTGAATTGAGGAACGTTGGCGCAGCCTTCCCGCAGGGTAACCCAACATTTCCGAAACATTTTTATTTTGAATTTTGAATTGATTTATGGGGCGCAGGTATGCTGTAGAACGCAGATTTAGTCCGGCTAAATAATTATCAGTAACATCGCGCAAAAGTTGGAATTTAATGCTACACCTGAAGCAGCCCAGGCAGAACCCAAAAACTTAAATAGCCATTAAAATATGGCAATCCATGAGGTAGTCCCGATGAACTTAATATACCGCCACGCTAATTGCTACAACCGGGGGAACTCCGGCAACGCAGTGGCTCAACTTTGCGCTTATTTCCGCCGCGCTGTACTAGTAGTTTTTACTCAGTACCCCTGCTCAACGCGACACTACTGCTAACACCATTCATTACCCTTTCTGCCTGATGCTTAAACACAATCACAGATAAATAAATATGTTTAAGGGAATCTCCACTCAGCAACTTTTTTACAGGGGCAAACAGCTGTTTAGTATTAGTTTGTTTGCTGCATATACACTTCCAGCTACCAGTACCGTTGCTGCACAGGTAGCCAAGCTCAATAATTGGCGTTTCTATCCAGACGCAGGGAAGTTAGAAATTAACCTTTCAGTCGGCAAAACACCAAATCACTTCTACCTTTCCGAACCGCCGCGCATTGTCGTTGATATTCCCGATACTAAGTTAGGTAATATCCCCACCCAACAAAATTATGCTGGTGCTGTCCAAAGAATTCGTGTTTCCCAATTAAACGCCAACGTTACCCGCATAGTTTTAGATTTAGCAACCGGAATTTATGTAGATCCTAACCAAGTCAAACTACAACCTATTTCCCCACAAAACCCAACGAGTTGGGTTTTACTTCCTTTTATTGGCGGCTCTAGACAACTGAGCAATACCAACAATTCATCAAGTAATCCTTTACCAACACAATATAACTATTTACAGTTACCCAATACCCTATCTCCAACAATTACAAGTCCACAGCAACCTTTTGTTACTGTACCTCCCCTCAATTCTAGCAATTCTGTTCAAATACAAAATTCTCCCCCATCTCCCACAAATTTCCCCACTCCGACTATCTCAACCCAACCCAAAAATCAACCCATTACTACTAATCCAGTAGTGATTGAATTTGGTCAACCTCTACCTAAATAACATGGGTATTGGGGACTAGGAATTTTAGATTTTAGATTTTGGATTGGATAATCTAAAATCCACTCATTGCAAATCTACTCATTGAAAAGCTGGGGACTGGGGATTAGGGACTAGGGAGAATAACCATTACCTGTCACCTGTCCCTTGTCACTTGTTCCCTGTCACCTGTCACCTGTCACCTGTCACCTGTCACCTGTCACTTGTTCCCTGTCACCTGTCACCTGTCACCTGTCACCTGTTCCCTTCACTTCTAAAATCTTTCCGTTTCCTGTTGTGGTGCAACTGCTCCTGGTTGAGACAAGAAGAAATTTTGTCCTGCTTCATTCTGATAAATACATCTAATATCAGGTTTTTCACTGTCTAAACTACCAGTAAAACCAAAAGTATTCAGGCGATTTTTACATTCTCTCACCTGGCTAGATGTCACGAGCTTGCGTTGCTCTAGAATTGCCCAGTTGTTTTGACGGATTACGCATCCAGGACGCATACTTGGTTGGGCAACATAGACATTAAATGGGTTGAGAGTAACGAATAATCGAGCGTCCATTACCATTGAACTTGCTCCATACTGTACGCAAATCTCAGGATTCGGTGCTTTAGTATCAATAAATTCACGCGAAGCCACATTGGATGGAGTTAACGTAGTTGTGGAACTAAAAGCAATCCCGATTCCAATTCCCAGAATCAAAACCCCACCCAAAATGGCAATAGTGGTGAAGTTAAACATGGAGGATTGGAAACCAGAAGGTTTAGATGTAGTAGCCGATCTACCAGTTGATTTACGTCTCATTTGTGCCTATTAACCTTCACGCCTGAAAAAGCCGATAGTATCTCCCTATTTTAGTATGCCGATTTGTAACTATATTTGCCCGCAACTTTCTGGACAAATATTTGGTGTGAAAAACTGAGTATGGGGCATTGGACGATTCAATGAGTCGCTCTTTCATAAATTCGCTCACCAACAAGACTAGCTGCAAACAAATTTTTTCCAAGTTGTTCTATCTTCTCAGTCAACAAAACGCTAATCTGACTGGGTAAGCGGATAAAAAGCAACGATGACTCAAACTTCTAACATTCGTAAGTTGTTGATCGATGGCAAACTAGGTTTACTACCTTATTTAGATCAACGCCTCAGCGACATTGAACAAACTCTAAAGCAGCAAAAAAATCTGCAACTACAGCCTTATGATGTCCAGTTAGGTGGCTGTAATACTTTGGCAGCGAACGAACCTAGACCAGCAATTACCCAGTCAGTTTCTCTAAAATTTATCCTTACTGGCAATACTCAGGATAAATTAGAACTATTACTTTTAGCTTCCGAATTGCAAAATGATCTAGATGCAGCCATTTTCGAGTGGAGTAACCGCGAGTGGCATCAGTTTGAGAAACCGTTGAAGCGTCCAGTAACACAAATTACAGGCGGTTTAGATTACGAAGTTTTAGACAAACCTAATCCTTTGGCTCAGATTACCATTTATCGAGAATTTGATTTAATCTACCCAGTCGGGTTTTGAAAAAAATATAGGTTTTGCTCATCAATATTTGAGTGTTACATCAAAAAATTAGGCGATCGCAGTTTGCCTAATACATTGCAAAAGCGATCGCCCAAATCTTATCTCAGACAGTCAACCAGTGAGTGCTGAGTGCTGAGTAGTGAGTAGTGAGTAGTGAGTAGCTAGGCATTGTATTTTTCTCCCTCTGCTCCCCCTGCTCCCCCTGCTTTCTTTTCCCCAGTCCCCAATCCCCAAAAACTAAACAGCCTGATAACTTGCAGAGAAAGTATCTTTGAGAGGCCGCCAACGGAAAGAGCGATCGCCACCTCTTTCTACGACTACTTTCACTTTTGGCTCTAAACTAGGCAGAGTCGTCAAAAATTCAACTTCCTGATCAGAAAGGATATGTCCTTCAATAATCCACAACACCAACCCTTTAGACTTTGGTGGTAACTGCTCTAGTTGGTAATTAACAATTGGTGGTAAATAGTAGACATTACCCACTGCTGCACCGTTACCAGAACTTTTTTTCCCAAGGTGGGGAGGTCTGACACCGTGAACTCCTGTAAGATAAGCGGCAACATCACCCAATCCCCTAGCAGTCATGGGTAGAGTCACATAGCCAGCAGCACGCAGACGACGGCGATACCGACCTTCAAAACCCCCTTCTAAGGGTACATAAACCCCTAAAGAACCAAATTTTTCCAGATTGCGCTTGAAACCGTTGCCAGTGGTAATTAGTGCCATAAATTTTGCGTATGATTGTCCTATCCCACTTTGATATCTCTATTATTGACCCTGAAGTGATAGATCAAGTTAGATCACAAAGCTTATGCTTTAGATTAAGCTAAACTCAATTTTATCAAGAAAGGCAGAGTGTAGAAAGCTGAGGAGACAAAGAAAACGTTTTTACCCAATGCCCAATGATACTAGTCTTGTAAAAATTAATCTTTAATTTTCTAGACAAAGATTAGTCTATAGTATATAGTATTAGATTGTGACCATTTGTGCTGATTAAGCTGCCACACAGTCAATATTTTGAGCGATCGCTAGCGTGAAAAGTTAACGAAAAGCTTCACCAGGAAAACAACCAGGTTGAAACAGCTCAAAGACTGGTAAACTTAGAAAGCTTTTAGGTCAAGCTCAGGGTAAAAAGCTCAAAAACAAAGCCCACCCTCATCACGAGGCTACACACACTCCTGTAGTCATAAAGGATAATGAAAACCTAACACTCAAGGTTGGATTTGTTCAGTGAATGAAAAGCTGAGTAGTGATGTTAGCTGGATGACATTACATTAGTCTCAGTAGAAAGGATACTGAGCGGCAAAAGCTGCTTAAGTCCAACTGAGCCAGGGCAGTCGCGCCAAATCGGGAGACCCGTTAATCGCGCTGCCTCCAGAAAGTGCCTAAGCAACTGCTGGGACGAAAGCGTTGCTGCACAAAGTGCAAAGCTCTAAAGCATTGCCTTGATACCAGAAGTTATTCCTTCTTTCAAGAAGGCACTTGTGGCTGTGCTGGTGAAAGAGTGAGTGCAACTGAATAAAATCACCAAACAGTAACAACACAGCTTGTTGTGTCCGGGAGGATCGACAGCAGCAAAAACTGCTTTCGACTCTGAGATTCGTCCATCGTCACCGATACTTACATAGTGTGTGTTTAAAAACCCAATTTCAAGGTCAGCAAGTAGAAAGGAGAGCCAGTTACCGTGTCTGTAGGCATTCTCGGCACAAAACTGGGCATGACCCAAGTCTTTGATGAAGCAGGAGTAGCAATTTCTGTCACCGTCGTCCAAGCAGGTCCATGCGTAGTTACCCAAATTAAAACGAAACCAACCGACGGATACACAGCTATTCAAGTTGGTTATAAAGAAGTTAAGCCCAAAGCACTAAACAGACCATTGCTGGGTCACTTAGCTAAATCCTCAGCCCCAGCATTACGGCATCTGAAAGAGTATCACACAGAAAGCCCTAGTGATTATGCTTTAGGTCAAGAGATTAAAGCAGATATGTTTAGTGCGGGTCAAATTGTAGACGTTATCGGTACAAGTATTGGTCGGGGCTTTGCAGGCAACCAAAAGCGGAATAACTTTGGTCGTGGACCAATGTCACATGGTTCTAAAAACCATAGAGCTCCAGGTTCGATTGGTGCAGGTACAACCCCAGGTCGTGTTTATCCAGGTAAACGGATGGCAGGGCGTTTAGGCGGTACTCGCGTCACAATTAGCAAACTAACCGTAATAAAAGTAGATACTGACCGCAATATATTGCTCATCAAAGGAGCAGTTCCTGGGAAGCCTGGAGCATTGCTAAATATTGTGCCAGCCAACATAGTTGGCAAGTAGTGCTGAGTCTTAACTGTTGACTGTTGACTGACTTCAGACTATGGACAAACGACAAAGGACACAAAGATGGTTGAAAGTGTAGTTAAAAATTGGCAAGGAGAAGAAGTTGGACAAAAAGAGTTCAACTTGCGTATTGCCAAAGAAGAAACGGCGGTTCATATTGTCCACCGCGCCCTAGTAAGGCAAATGACCAACTCTCGCCAAGGAACTGCCAGCACCAAAACGCGTGCGGAAGTTAGAGGTGGTGGTCGCAAACCCTGGCGGCAAAAAGGCACAGGTCGCGCTCGTGCAGGTTCTATTCGTTCACCATTGTGGCGTGGTGGTGGTGTAATCTTCGGGCCTAAACCCAGAGATTTCAACCTAAAAATGAATCGGAAAGAACGGCGGTTAGCATTGCGGACAGCCCTAGTCAGCCGTGTAGACGACTTGATTGTAGTAGAAGAATTTAATAACGAGTTATCCCGTCCTAAGACTCAAGAGTTGGTAGCAGCCCTAGCCCGTTGGGGTGCAGCACCAGAAAATAAGACACTATTAATTTTGTCTGAGTTTACTAAAAACGTTTACTTGTCAGCCCGCAACGTAGAAAATCTCAAACTCATTCCTGCTGACCAACTAAATGTTTACGATATGCTACACGCTGACAAGATTGTCATCACAGCATCAGCTTTAGATAAAATTCAGGAGGTCTACAATGCCTAAGTTTGACCCCCGCAACCTGCCTGATTTAATCCGTCGCCCCATCGTTACCGAAAAAGCGACCATTCTTATGGAACAAAACAAATATACCTTTGAAGTTGTTCCTAAAGCCGATAAGACACAAATTAAAGCGGCAATCGAAGACTTATTTCAGGTAAAGGTTGTAAAAGTAAATACCGCACTACCACCCCGCAAAAAAAAGCGCGTTGGTAAATTCATTGGTTTTAAGCCCCAATATAAAAAAGCGATCGTCACAGTCGCAGCTGGGGATGTAGACAAAATTAGACAAGTATTATTCCCAGAGGTCTAAGATATTATGGGTACTCGTTCTTATCGTCCTTATACCCCCAGTACCCGCCAAGTTACCATCTCTGACTTTGCGGAAATTACTAAAACCGAACCAGAAAAGTCACTCACGGAATATAAACACCGTGCCAAAGGTCGGAACAACCAAGGGCGGATTACTAGCCGTCGTCGGGGTGGCGGACACAAGAGACTTTATCGAATCATTGATTTTAAAAGGGATAAACGTAACATCCCAGCCACACTCATAGCTATTGAATACGATCCCAACCGTAACGCGCGGATTGCCCTGCTATCTTATGAAGATGGTGAAAAACGGTATATCCTGCACCCAAATGGGTTGAAAGTAGGCACAACAGTCATTGCTGGTCCAGAATCTCCCTTTGAAGATGGCAATGCTTTACCTTTAGCTAACATTCCTTTAGGTACTAGCGTTCACAACGTAGAATTAATCGCTGGTAAAGGCGGTCAAATTGTACGTGCTGCTGGTGCTACCGCGCAAGTTGTAGCTAAAGAAGGTGATTATGTCACACTCAAGTTACCTTCGGGAGAAGTTCGTATGATTCGGCGTGAATGTTACGCCACCATCGGACAAGTAGGTAACACCGATGCTAGAAACCTGAGTGCAGGTAAAGCTGGGAGAAACCGTTGGAAAGGTCGCCGTCCCAAAGTTAGAGGTAGCGTGATGAACCCTGTAGATCACCCACATGGTGGTGGTGAGGGTAGAGCGCCTATTGGTAGATCAGGTCCTGTGACTCCTTGGGGTAAACCAACATTGGGTGCTAAGACACGTAAACCCAAGAAAGCTAGCAGCAAATTGATTGTCCGTCGTCGTCGTAAATCTTCTAAACGCGGACGTGGTGGTCGGGAGTCCTAGAATTTTAGATTGGAAATTTTGGATTTGAGATTGGGTCTGTTGGTCAAGCATTAATGATTTTGTGAACGCCCTCTGAGACACCTATTTATCCGAAATTCTAAATCCGAAATTCTAAATCCGAAATTCTAAATCCAAAATCCAAAATTGCACTATGGGTCGTTCTCTTAAAAAAGGTCCTTTTATTGCGGATCATTTGTTAAGCAAAATTGAAAAACTGAATGCTAAAAACGAAAAACAAGTTATTAAAACTTGGTCGCGAGCTTCAACAATTTTGCCCGAAATGGTAGGCCACACCATCGCAGTTCACAACGGGCGACAACACGTACCCGTATTTATTAGTGACCAAATGGTGGGGCATAAGTTGGGAGAATTTGCTCCCACACGCGCCTACAGAGGCCATGGCAAAAGTGACAAAAAAGCGGGGAGATAGTCATTAGTCATTAGTCATTAGTCATTAGCTGAAGACGCATGACAAATGACCAATAACCAATGACCAAAATGGAGAAACATATGGCTACTGATACTACTGAAGTAAAGGCGATCGCCCGTTTTATACGCATCTCTCCCTACAAAGTACGTCGCGTACTTGATCAAATTCGGGGTCGCTCCTATAGAGAGGCACTGATTATCTTAGAATTTATGCCCTATCGAGCCACTGAGCCTGTGCTGAAGCTCCTGAGAAGTGCTGCTGCTAACGCCGAGCATAATGCAGGATTAGATCGCACTCAATTAGTGATTACTAAGGCATTCGCCGATCAAGGACCAGTACTAAAACGTTTCCAACCTAGAGCGCAAGGTAGAGCTTACCAAATTCGCAAACCAACGTGTCATATCACCTTAGCTGTAGCAGCTGATGCTAACGCTAAGTAATTTATATACACATAAAATTGCGTAAAGTAAGAAATTTTAGAGGAAACATTTGTGGGACAGAAAATTCATCCAGTTGGCTTTCGTCTGGGAATTACCCAAGAACACCAATCACGTTGGTTTGCCGAACCCGATCGCTATCCAGAACTCTTACAAGAAGACTACAAACTCCGTAAATACATAGAGCAAAAATTGGGTAGATACGCTCAAAACAATGCTGGTATTTCCGAAGTACGGATTGAGAGGAAAGCAGATCAAATTGATCTAGAAGTACGTACTGCTCGCCCAGGGGTAGTAGTAGGTCGTGGTGGTCAAGGCATTGAAGCATTGCGGACAGGACTACAAGATTTGCTCGGTGGTCATCGTCAAATCCGCATCAACGTAGTGGAAGTCCAAAAAGTTGATGCTGATGCCTACTTGATTGCTGAATATATTGCTCAACAACTAGAACGCCGTGTTTCCTTCCGTCGGGTAGTGAGACAAGCAATTCAACGCGCTCAACGTGCAGGTATTCAAGGCATTAAAGTGCAAGTCGGTGGTCGGCTCAACGGTGCAGAAATTGCCCGAACCGAGTGGACTCGTGAGGGTAGAGTACCCCTCCATACCTTACGGGCTGACATTGACTACTCTTACTGCACAGCCAAAACCGTTTACGGCATTTTGGGGATCAAAGTGTGGGTATTCAAGGGAGAAATTATTCCTGGACAGGAAGAAGCCCCATCCCAACCAACAACTCGTGAACCTCGCCGCCGTCAACAACAGCGTCGTCGTCAGCAGTTTGAAGACCGTTCTAATGAAGGATAAAAGGGGACTGGCGACTGGTGACTGGTGACTGGGCAAAAAACCGCACCCAATCCCTCATCCTTAATCCCCAATCCCTCATCCCTAATCCCTAGTAAAAGTCATGTTAAGTCCTAGAAGAACTAAATTCCGCAAACAACAGCGCGGACGGATGGGCGGTTTAGCCCACCGTGGGAGTACCCTCAACTTTGGAGATTTTGCACTCCAAGCTCAAGAACCAGCTTGGATCACCTCTAGACAAATCGAGGCTTCCCGTCGAGCAATGACACGCTACATCCGCCGGGGTGGTAAAATCTGGATTCGGATTTTCCCAGATAAACCCGTAACAATGCGTCCGGCTGAAACCCGGATGGGTTCAGGTAAGGGTAATCCAGAGTTTTGGGTAGCAGTAGTTAAGCCAGGGCGGATTTTGTTTGAAATCGCCGGGGTTACTGAAGAAATAGCTCGTGAAGCCATGCGTTTAGCGGCATACAAGCTACCCATCAAGACCAAATTTATTGTGCGATCTCAAGTAGAAGTAGAGGAGCAGGAGTAGGTTATGCCTCTTCCCAAAATTGCAGAAGCTAGAGAATTAAGTGACGAAAAGCTGGCTGAGGAAATTACCGCCGTCAAAAGACAACTGTTTCAGTTGCGCTTGCAAAAGGCCACCAGACAGTTAGAAAAACCCCACCAGTTCCGCCATGCTCGCCATCGCCTAGCCCAACTACTAACAGTAGAAGGAGAAAGGAAACGGGCAGCAAGTCAACCGCCTCAAGAAGAAAAGTAGGAGATTATGGCAATCAAAGAACGAGTTGGCTTGGTAGTGAGCGATAAAATGCAAAAAACAGTGGTTGTTGCCATTGAAAACCGCGCTCCCCATCCCAAGTACGGCAAGATTGTAGTCAAAACTCGCCGCTATAAAGCTCACGATGAAGAAAATAAGTGCAAAGTGGGCGATCGCGTGCGGATTCAGGAAACTAGACCCCTGAGCAAAACCAAACGCTGGCAAGTGGCAGAAATCCTCAACACTAAAGCTACAACTTGATAGTTGTGCATAAGGGAGACCAATTGTGATTCAACCCCAAACTTACCTGAATGTGGCAGATAATAGCGGCGCACGCAAACTGATGTGTATTCGTGTTTTAGGCGCGGGTAACAGACGTTATGGTTTTGTGGGCGACAGAATTATCGCCGTTGTTAAAGATGCTATTCCTAACATGGCAGTCAAAAAATCTGATGTTGTCGAAGCTGTGATTGTTCGCACCCGCCACAACATCAGTCGTGATAGCGGTATGAGCATTCGCTTTGATGATAACGCTGCCGTCATCATCAACAAAGATGGTAATCCCAGAGGCACACGGGTATTTGGCCCAGTAGCACGGGAACTACGCGAAAAAAGCTTTACTAAAATCGTTTCTCTTGCTCCGGAGGTGCTGTAATGGCCAACCAAAAGGATCAACCCAGATTCCAGAAAATGCACGTCAAAACTGGTGACACAGTGCAGATAATTGCGGGCAAAGATAAAGGCAAAGTTGGCGAAGTGATTCAAGCACTGCCTCAACTAAGCAAAATCATTGTCAAAGGTGTCAATATTAAAACCAAGCACGTCAAACCCCAACAAGAAGGGGAATCAGGGCGGATTGTTTCTCAGGAAGCTCCGATTCATAGCTCTAACGTGATGCTTTATTCCACGAAGCAAAACGTTGCTAGTCGTGTTTGTTACACTTTCACATCCGAAGGGAAGAAAGTCAGAAAACTCAAGAAAACTGGTGAAATTCTCGATAGCTAGAGAATTTACCGACTTGAGATTTTAGATTGTAAATTTAATCTCAAATCTAAAATCTGAAATTAAAGTGTCCCTGACCAAGACCAGGGAAAATCAGGACAAAAAACTATGGCGACAACAAGACTCAAAACCTTATATCAAGAGACAATCGTCCCCAAACTGATTAATCAGTTTGAATACACCAACGTTCATCAAGTGCCAAAGTTGGTGAAAGTAACTATTAACAGAGGTTTGGGAGAAGCGGCTCAAAATGCTAAGTCCCTAGAAGCGTCCTTAAACGAAATTGCGGTGATTACTGGCCAAAAACCAGTGGTGACAAGAGCGAAAAAAGCGATCGCTGGCTTCAAGATTCGTCAGGGTATGCCTGTTGGTATCATGGTGACACTTAGAGGCGAGAAAATGTATGCCTTTTTCGACCGATTAATTAGCTTGACACTGCCTAGAATTAGAGACTTTCGCGGTATCAGCCCCAAAAGCTTTGATGGACGCGGTAACTATACTCTCGGCGTCAGAGAACAGTTAATCTTTCCAGAAATCGAATACGATAGCATCGATCAAGTCCGTGGTTTAGATATTTCCATTATCACCACAGCGAAAAACGACGAAGAGGGACGCGCTTTACTTAAAGAATTTGGAATGCCCTTTCGCGATCAATAAGTTCATCTAAAGAGGGAACGATGGCGGCTAACGACACAATTGCAGATATGCTGACGCGCATCCGCAATGCCAACATGGCAAGGCATCAAATTACACACGTGCCAGCCACAAAAATGACCCGTAGTATTGCTAAAGTGCTACAGGAAGAAGGCTTTATTGCGGAAATTGCAGAAGACGGTGAAGGCGTAAAACGTAACCTAGTGATTTCTTTGAAATACAAAGGTAAAAATCGTCAACCCCTGATTACTGCATTGAAACGGGTGAGTAAACCAGGTTTACGTGTTTACTCCAACAGAAAAGAATTACCAAGGGTACTCGGCGGTATTGGCATTGCCATAATTTCCACATCTAGTGGCATTATGACTGACCGTGAAGCCCGTCGTCAGAACGTCGGTGGTGAAATACTCTGCTACGTTTGGTAGTGAATTATCAGTTGTCAACTGTCCCTTAAGGTAATCTTCTCCTCCAGCAAGACTACTCTGAACGAGAAGCCCTACCCTCTGCTAATGCGAAAGGGAATGTCAGTTAATCACGGGAAAAACCCCTTGGCGTGGCCTCCCGTAGAGAAGATCACACTGAAAAACAACTGAAAAAGGATAAAGGACAAAGGACAAAAAGTCATGTCTCGTATTGGTAAACGTCCAATTACTATTCCCGCCAAAGTACAAGTGACTATTGATGGCACAAAAGTTGTCGTGAAAGGCCCTAAAGGTGAACTTTCCCGGAATTTGCCAGCTAATGTCATAGTTTCTCAAGAAGGGGAAATATTACAAGTAACTCGGAAGGATGAATCTCGCACCTCCAGACAAATGCACGGCTTGAGCCGGACTTTGGTCGCCAACATGGTTGAGGGTGTGTCCCAAGGGTTTCAACGACGCTTAGAAATCCAAGGTGTGGGTTATCGGGCGCAAGTACAAGGGCGTAACCTAGTTCTGAATATGGGTTTCAGCCATCAAGTCCAAATTGTACCACCAGAAGGAATTCAGTTTGCTGTAGAAAATAACACTAACGTCATAGTCAGTGGTTATGACAAAGAAATAGTAGGCAATACAGCAGCCAAAGTTCGTGCCGTTCGTCCACCTGAACCCTATAAGGGTAAAGGGATTCGCTATGCAGGCGAAGTGGTCAGACGTAAAGCTGGTAAGACTGGTAAGGGTGGTAAGAAGTAAACATGAAACTTACTCGTAAAGAATCAAAACAGCGTCGTCACAGACGCATCCGGGGCAAAATCAAAGGTTCGTCAGAACGTCCACGGTTAGCGGTATTCCGCTCAAATGAGCATATTTATGCTCAAATAATTGATGACACGCAGCATCAAACTTTAGCAGCAGCATCAACTTTAGAAGCAGATTTGAAATCTAGTTTAGCTTCAGGGGCTACCTGTGAAGCATCCGCACAAGTCGGTAAATTGATTGCAGTGCGATCGCTAGAAAAAGGCATTAGCAAAGTCGTCTTTGATCGCGGTGGTAACTTATATCATGGTCGAATCAAAGCACTAGCCGAAGCCGCACGCGAGGCTGGTTTAGATTTTTAAACAGTCAAAAGTCTCAGGTCAAAAGTCAAAAGTAATTGACTATTGACTATTGTCCCTTGCGGGTTCGCCAGTCGCTCATGGGGGAGACCCCCAAGATCGCGCTGGCTCACTGTTGACTATTGACTATTGACTAAATAGAGAGCATAGATTATGGCAACTGGTCGTCGTAAAGCTAACCGCACAAAAAAAGAAGAAACCACCTGGCAAGAGCGGGTAATTCAGATCCGGCGGGTGAGCAAGGTCGTCAAAGGTGGTAAAAAACTCAGCTTCCGAGCGATCGTGGTCGTAGGTAACGAACGCGGTCAAGTGGGTGTCGGAGTAGGTAAAGCCTCTGATGTTATTGGAGCTGTGAAGAAAGGTGTTGCCGATGGCAAAAAACACCTCATAGACATCCCCATTACCAAATCCAACTCAATTCCACACCCCATTGATGGTGTTGGTGGTGGTGCGAAAGTGATGATGCGCCCAGCCGCCCCTGGTACTGGGGTAATTGCTGGGGGTGCTGTCCGCACAGTCTTGGAATTAGCTGGCGTGCGTAACGTTTTGGCTAAACAACTTGGCTCTAATAACCCACTCAACAATGCTAGAGCCGCAGTCAACGCCTTATCTACCCTGCGTACATTAACTGAAGTCGCTGAAGACCGAGGCATTGCTATTGAAAAACTCTACATTCAGTAGAGCTACTGTTACAAACTTTTTGTGTAAACAGGTGTCAATTACATCATGAGACTTAACGATGTTAAGCCCCAAAAAGGCTCTAAAAAACGCCGTCGCCGTGTAGGTAGAGGTATTGCTGCTGGACAAGGTGCTAGTGCTGGTCTAGGGATGAGAGGTCAAAAATCTCGATCTGGTAGCGGCACCCGCCCTGGTTTTGAAGGTGGTCAACAGCCATTGTACCGCCGTATACCTAAACTCAAGGGCTTTCCTTTAGTTAATCGGAAAATTTACACTACGATTAATGTAGAGAAGTTAGCCGCTCTTCCTGCCAATACAGAAGTAACATTGGAATCCTTAAGAACAGCAGGTATTTTGACTGCTGCCAAAGGCCCACTGAAAATCTTGGGTAATGGGGAAATAGGCGTGGCACTTACAGTGAAAGCAGCAGCTTTTACAGGACAAGCTCGGAGCAAAATTGAGGCGGCTGGAGGGAGTTGTGAAGTTTTAGGTTGAGCCAGAACAGCGCACTTAAAATACTAGCCAACTTGCTTCCAGTGCCTGGTTCATGATAAAGGTAGCACTCTATGATCAGTCGAGATAAAGCCCCAACGGCTCAAGAAACTTTTATGCAGATGGCACAAGCAGCTGGACTGAGAGGTAGGCTGCTTGTCACTGTCGGTATTTTAATTTTGGTTCGCCTGGGTATCTTTTTACCCGTACCAGGAATTGATAGAGGTAGGTTCGCTGAAGCCATATCGGGCAATAATTCTATATTCGGTTTATTGGATATTTTCTCTGGGCGAGGACTTTCTACTTTAGGGGTTTTTGCTTTAGGGATTTTGCCCTTTATTAATGCGTCCATTATTATCCAATTGCTGACGGCGGCCATTCCATCTTTAGAAAATTTACAGAAAAACGAAGGCGAAGCTGGTCGGCGGAAAATTTCCCAAATCACACGCTATGTCACTGTAGGTTGGGCAATTGTTCAAAGTGTGGCTTTCTCAGCTTTATTTCTGCAACAGTTTGCCTTAAACCCCGGTCCTATATTTGTAGCGGAAACAGCGATCGCCCTCACAGCCGGCTCTATGTTTGTGATGTGGGCATCGGAACTGATCACAGAACGCGGTGTTGGGAATGGTGCATCTTTGTTGATTTTTGTCAACATCGTTGCTTCTCTACCCAAATCTTTAGGTGACACCATTGACTTGGTGCAAGTTGGTGGTAGAGAAATAGTTGGACGGGTAATTGTGTTGGTGTTGGTCTTCTTGCTGACAATCGTTGGGATTGTCTTCGTTCAAGAAGGAATCCGCCGCATACCCATTATTTCAGCCCGTCGTCAGGTAGGTAGAAGAGTATTAGCAGAACAACGCAGCTATTTACCCTTGCGGCTCAACTCTGGCGGTGTCATGCCGATCATTTTTGCGGCTGCCATTCTCAGTTTGCCTTTGTTGATTGCTAACTTCACTAAAAACCCTGACTTGGCAAATATCGTCAATACCTATTTGAGTCCTGGCGGTTCTGCACCTTGGGTCTACGCTCTGGTTTATTTAACATCAATTGTTTTCTTCAGCTATTTCTACTCTTCATTAATTGTCAACCCAGTTGATGTAGCGCAGAACTTGAAGAAGATGGGTTCTAGTATTCCGGGGATTCGCCCAGGAAAAGCTACAAGCGAGTATATTGAGCGGGTAATTAACCGACTCACTTTTTTAGGCGCGATCTTTTTGGGCTTGGTTGCCATTATTCCCACGGCTGTAGAAAGTGCTTTGAAAGTACCAACCTTTAGAGGACTAGGTGCTACATCTTTGCTGATTCTGGTTGGTGTGGCAATCGATACTGCCAAGCAAGTCCAAACCTATGTAATCTCTCAGCGATATGAAGGAATGGTGAAGCAATAGTGACTCGATTAATCTTCTTGGGGCCGCCTGGAGCAGGTAAAGGAACGCAAGCTCAAATCTTGGCAGAACATTTACATATTCCTCATATTTCCACTGGGGAAATATTGAGGCAAGCCATGAAAGAGCAAACTCCTTTAGGAATTAAAGCTCAAAGCTATGTTGATGGCGGCGAGTTAGTTCCTGACCAGTTGGTACAAGACCTAGTAGCAGAACGTCTAAACCAACAAGATGCCAAATCTGGCTGGATTTTAGATGGTTTTCCTCGCAAGGTAACACAAGCAGCTTTCTTAGAGGAATTGCTGCAAAAAACTGGTCAAGGTGGCGAAAGAGTAGTCAATTTAGATGCCCCAGATGCAGTGGTGATAGCACGGTTACTAGATAGAGGACGCAAAGACGATAGCGAAGAAGTAATTCGTCGTCGCCTAGAAGTTTACCGCAACGAAACTGCACCATTAATTGATTATTATCGCGATCGCCAGAAACTCCTAACTGTCAATGGCGACCAATCCCAAGCAGAAGTCACTGTTGAATTACAAACTGTAGTAGGTTCATAGACTGTAACCAGGGGGTAGGAGGTCGAGAATTTCAAAAAACCACTACTCCCCTTTGTTCCAGACGCCCGTCGATATTTAGCTAAGATATATTAATAAACTGTTGATATATTTCTCGAACTGTGTTCTCGTGCAGAGGAGTGCTGTGACAGAACAAAAAATTGTTGAATTGAGGGATAAAACTTGTCTAAGCAAGATTTGATTGAAATGGAAGGGACAGTCACCGAATCATTGCCAAATGCGATGTTTCGGGTGGATTTGGACAATGGATTTAATGTTTTAGCACACATTTCTGGAAAAATCCGCCGCAACTACATCAAAATTTTGCCTGGCGATCGCGTCAAAGTAGAATTAACTCCTTATGACCTGACAAAAGGTAGAATTACTTATCGGCTGCGGAAAAAGTAGATATATGTATGGAAGTCTACCACAAAACAATTTATTTGGGTGTTACCCATTTACTTAATTGAATAAATTTTCCTAGAAATGCTATAATTTAATATTTGGAGTCATTTACAAAAGGCATGAAAGTTAGAGCCTCAGTCAAGAAAATTTGTGAAAAATGTAACGTGATCAAACGTCGTGGTCGCGTCATGGTGATTTGCGTCAATCCTAAGCATAAACAACGTCAAGGATAATCTTCCCAAACATGGAAGGAAGATTGATTGGCTTGTAACCAAACATCATCACTCAACAAAGTATAGACGCGTCAACTGCGTTTTTCGATCAGCAACTGCGATAACAATAGGGAGAGATTAATTGTGGCACGTATTGCCGGAGTAGACCTACCACGCGACAAACGCGTTGAGATTGGTCTAACCTATATTTACGGAATTGGATTAACAAGGTCGCAAGCAATTCTGGCAGCTACAGGAGTTAATCCTGATACCCGTGTCAAAGAATTAAGCGATGCTGATGTTGCCTCCTTGCGGGCAGAAATAGAAAGCAACTATCAAGTTGAAGGTGATTTGCGACGCTGGGAATCGCTGAACATCAAGCGATTGGTAGACATCGGTACTTATAGAGGCCGCCGTCACCGGATGGGCTTACCAGTCAGAGGACAAAGAACTCGCACTAATGCTAGAACCCGTCGGGGTAGAAGGCAGACAGTGGCTGGTAAGAAGAAAGCTCCTGGTAAGTAATTTTCCCATACTTGCTAACCTCAGCAAGTTTCCCTTTAAATTAACTGAACAAACATGGCGAGACAACCGACTAAAAAATCTGGGAGTAAGAAACAGAAACGTAACGTCCCCAACGGGATGGCCTACATCCAGTCTACTTTCAACAATAGCATTGTCACTATTACCGATCAAAATGGAGATGTCATCTCCTGGGCAAGTGCTGGTTCTAGTGGTTTTAAAGGTGCAAAGAAGGGAACACCTTTTGCAGCGCAAACAGCTGCTGAAAGTGCCGCCCGCAGAGCTATAGACCAAGGGATGCGCCAAATTGAGGTAATGGTGAGTGGCCCAGGAGCAGGACGAGAAACTGCGATTCGCGCTCTCCAAGGAGCAGGACTAGAAATTACACTCATTCGTGATATTACACCAATTCCTCACAATGGTTGCCGTCCTCCGAAACGCCGCCGAGTGTAGATACACAACTTTTGACCAGTGAAGGTAAGTAGTTTCAGCAACCAAAATCACCTGCAATTACTGCTGGTAGGTTCTCAAGTCAATCTACCAAGCGGGGTGATAGCGAAACAACTTTCAACGGCTGGGGTGACGAAAAATATATCAGCTCTTCCTTGTGGGAGGGCTGCTAGATTTAAAATCACCCACAACTATAGTGAATGCCCGTAAGCTTAATAGGCAGATCAAACATGACTGCTCTGAGAAGTTGGCAGTTTGATCCACCGAAAGCCAGCCCAAGGCAATAAATTAAATTCCAGAGGCAATCAATTTGCCTGCTAGCAGCACCTTAAATAAGGGAGGCTACTCCGTGGCGCAATTTCAAATTGAATGTGTAGATTCGAGTACAGAAGAAAGTCGCAGTCATTACAGTAAGTTTATCTTAGAACCCCTAGAACGTGGTCAAGGAACAACAGTTGGCAACGCGCTAAGACGGGTTTTACTGTCAAATTTAGAGGGAACAGCAGTTACAGCCGTCAGAATTGCCGGCGTTACACACGAGTTTGCCACCGTTCCAGGGGTGCGGGAAGATGTACTAGAGATCCTCATGCGAATGAAGGAAGTGATTCTCAAAAGTTACTCCTCTCAACCCCAGATTGGTCGATTACTTGTGAATGGCCCAGCAACAGTTACATCGGCACATTTTGATTTGCCCAGTGAAGTAGAAGTCATCGATCCTACCCAGTATATAGCCACCATTGCAGAAGGGGGCAAGCTGGAAATGGAATTTCGGATCGAGAGAGGTAAAGGCTATCGCACCGTAGAAAGGGGACGAGAGGAAGCCACATCCTTGGACTTTTTGCAAATCGACTCGATATTTATGCCCGTGCGGAAAGTCAACTATAGCGTTGAAGAAGCTCGTGTAGACGGATCGATTACCAAAGACAGACTACTCATAGAAGTGTGGACAAATGGTGGTCTTTCACCCCAAGAAGCACTATCTTCAGCAGCAGGGATTTTAGTTGAGTTATTCAACCCCTTGAAAGATATCTCGCTAGAACCAACAGATACAAGTTCCGAGATTCCAGACGATCCAACAGCTCAGATCCCCATCGAAGAGTTACAACTTTCTGTCCGGGCTTATAACTGTCTCAAGCGGGCGCAGGTTAACTCTGTGGCAGACTTGTTGGATTTCACCCAAGAAGACTTGTTAGAGATTAAAAACTTCGGTCAGAAGTCAGCAGAAGAGGTAGTAGAAGCTTTACAACGCCGCTTAGGTATTACCTTGCCCCAAGAAAGAAGCTCTAAACACAGCTAAACCAAAACCGTTCATACTTTCAAAGTGGATTTTTATGCGTCACCGTTGTCGGGTTAAAAAACTTGGTAAACCAGCTGACCAGCGTCGCGCCCTGTTGCGAGCGCTCACTACTGAACTAATCCGTCATGGTCGGATTACTACTACTTTAGTTCGGGCTAAAGTGCTACGCAGCGAAGTAGAAAAAATGATTACTCTTGCTAAAAGCGGCTCATTAACAGCACGTAGAGAAGCTCTAGGTTATATCTACGACAAACAGCTAGTTCATGCTCTGTTTGAGCAAGCCCCCACTCGGTATGGTAATCGTCAAGGTGGTTACACCCGTATCCTCCATACCGTACCTCGCCGGGGAGATAAAGCTGAGATGGCAATCATTGAACTAGTGTAGAGAAAGCAGGGGTCTAGGGGTGTAGGGGAGAAATTTTGGCCCAATGCCCATAATTCTATGTTAGCAAGTCACCAGCCAACACCCACTCAGCGAGTAGCCTTGGTAATTCAATACCTAGGCACTCATTTTCATGGCTGGCAACGGCAAAAGCAGCACCGTACAGTTCAAGAAGACATTGAAACAGCGATCGCCAAAATTCTTGGCTATCATGTCACACTCCACGGTGCTGGGCGTACCGATAGCGGAGTCCATGCTGCTGCTCAGGTAGCCCATTTTGATGCTACAGGTTTCATCCCTGCTCATAAGTGGGCGGCAGTCCTCAATAGTTATCTGCCCGAAGATATATTAATTAGGGCTTCAGCAAATGTCAGCGACCATTGGCACTCTCGCTTTAGTGCAGCGTATCGACGGTATCGCTACACAATCTATACTGAAGGCTGTTCCAACTTGTTTGTGAAACCCTTCAGTTGGCATTATTATCATCCGCCCTTAGATGAATCACTCATCCAAGCTGCACTGAAACCACTTTTGGGAAAGCATGACTTGGCAGCTTTTCACCGAGCAGGGTCAAAGCGATCGCATTCCTGGGTGGAAGTACAAGCAGCAGAGTGTCATCGTCAAGGCCCATTTATCCATATTGAAATTCAGGCAGATGGATTTTTATATGGCATGGTGCGGTTGTTGGTGGGAATGCTAGTACAAGTAGGCTCTGGAAAAAGAACCCTGGCTAGTTTCACCGACATCTGGAAAGAGCAACGCCGCTTAGAAGTCAAATACGCCGCACCCCCCCAAGGCTTATGCTTGTTGCGGGTCGGATATCCAGATTTCCCCTTTTCCCCTGATGTTTGGTATGACACCATGCCAAAATTAGCTATTAGTCAAGAGTCATTAGTTAAAAGTCAAGAGTCCAATGCTTTTACTATGGACTATGGACTCTTAACTACGGACTCCCAAAAAAAATGACAAAGGATCAACAAACATGAGTAAAACCTACGTCCCTCCTCAAGAATCTCTTGAGCGTGATTGGTACATAGTAGATGCTACTGATAAACGTCTCGGTCGCCTCGCCAGCGAAATCGCCATGATTTTAAGAGGCAAAAACAAACCTCACTATACCCCCCACCTAGATACAGGGGACTTCGTGATTGTTGTGAATGCTGAAAAAGTAGCAGTTACAGGCAAAAAACGGACTCAGAAACTTTATCGTCGTCACTCTGGTCGTCCAGGCGGGATGAAGACTGAAACCTTCGCTAAACTACAACAGCGTTTACCAGAAAGAATCCTGGAACAAGCTGTCAAAGGTATGTTACCGAAAAATAGCTTGGGTAGGCAGTTGTTTACTAAACTAAAAGTCTACGCTGGGTCTACACATCCCCACGAAGCGCAAAAACCCACGGAACTTAACATTAATACAATTCCCGGAGCAGAAATTTAATGGTAGTAGCAGAAGCAAATAGCGGACGTGCCGTGTATTGGGGTACTGGTCGCCGTAAATCCGCCGTAGCACGGGTACGCTTAGTTCCCGGTAGCGGTCAATTGATTGTGAATGGCAAGCCTGGAGATTTGTACTTCCAATTCAACGCCAATTATTTAGGAGTCATCAAAGCTCCTTTGGAAACATTGGGACTAGAAAACGAATACGACATTTTAGTCAAAGCAGAAGGTGGCGGCTTAACTGGACAAGCTGACTCTGTGCGCTTGGGAGTAGCCCGTGCTTTATGCCAACTAGACCCAGAAAACCGTCCACCTTTAAAAGTCGAAGGTTACTTAACCCGTGATCCCAGGGCAAAGGAACGGAAAAAATATGGTTTGCACAAAGCCCGGAAAGCTCCTCAATACTCCAAGCGATAAGCGATTGGGGATTCAGGTATTGGTTACTGGACATTGGGCAATTCAATGAGTGGATTTTAGATTGGGTTTCAATCTAAAATCTAAAATTACCAGTCCCCAGTCCTTAATCCCTAGTAACGAATTACAAGCAAAAAGTTATAATTTTTATAAATTCACCACAAAAGGAACAATGGCTAAATCTGATATTCATCCCAAGTGGTATCCAGAAGCAAAAGTTTACTGCAACGGTCAAGTTGTGATGACTGTTGGTTCGACCAAACCAGAATTACACGTAGACCTTTGGTCTGGAAACCACCCTTTTTACACTGGTACTCAGAAGATTATTGACACCGAAGGACGAGTAGAGCGATTCCTGCGGAAGTACGGCATGAGCAGCACTCAAACCTCTGGCGAACCAGACAAAAAGTAGCGGGTTGGCTCTGCTGTTAACGACGACCCTGCGTTGGCTGGGTCGATTGTCATTTTTGGCCGAGCCAACTTGTTATTTTAAGGAGCTATCGCACTGAATTATGGCTGAAACATACTTACTGCAAAAACTTAAGTCAGTTGAAGAAACTTTTGATGAACTGACTCGTCGCTTGGCTGACCCAGATACCGCTAAGAACCCCGACGAGTATCAAAAAATTGCCAAGTCTCGTTCTTCCTTGGAAGAAGTTGTCAATACCTATGAAACTTGGAAAATATCTCAGGAAGAATTGATCGGGGCGCGTCAGATAGTTAAAGAGTCTAATACTGATCCAGAGTTGCAAGAAATGGCAGCACTGGAGGTACATGAGTTAGAAGAAAAGGTGGAATACCTAGAGACAAGATTGAAGGTATTGCTTCTGCCCCGCGACCCCAACGATGATAAAAACATTATGTTGGAAATTCGCGCTGGGACTGGTGGAGATGAAGCCAGTATCTGGGCGGGCGATTTGCTGCGGATGTACTCCCGCTATTCTGATGTTCAAGGCTGGAAGGTGAAACTAGTCAGCGAGTCTCTGGGTGAGATGGGCGGCTTCAAAGAGGTGATCCTGGAAATTCAAGGTGAGAGCGTTTACAGTAAGCTGAAATATGAAGCCGGAGTGCATCGCGTGCAGCGCGTACCAGCAACTGAAGCAGGGGGAAGAGTTCACACCTCCACAGCGACAGTAGCAATTATGCCAGAAGTGGATGATGTAGAAATCCACATTGACCCCAAAGATATTGAAATGACTACGGCTCGTTCTGGTGGTGCTGGTGGACAGAACGTCAACAAGGTGGAAACTGCTGCTGATTTGATGCACAAACCAACGGGAATTCGGATTTTTTGTACAGAAGAACGCAGCCAGTTGCAAAACAAAGAACGGGCGATGCAAATTCTGCGCGCGAAACTTTATGAAATCAAGTTACGGGAACAACAAGAAGAAGTAACTTCGATGCGGCGATCGCAAGTTGGTACAGGATCGCGATCGGAAAAAATTCGTACCTATAATTATAAAGATAACCGGGTTACTGACCATCGTTTAGGTCAAAACTTCTCTCTTAACCCTGTTCTGGAAGGGGAGATAGAATCAGTGATCCAATCTTGTATTTCTCAAGACCAGCAGGAACAATTAGCAGAGTTAGCGGCTTCTGGCACTACTGCCTAATCACCGCCTTCATTAGTTATGTGAAAACCGCTTGTAGTTCTGTGTTTTTTAACACGGTCAAGCGATTTTCTAATTTCGCTTGCAGCCCTTCTTCAATTTCACTGGGATAGTGGTAGTAAGCAAACTCGTATTTCATGAGATAATTTAACCTCTGCCATTCCTTGAAAATTTCGCAGGCATAGATTAAATTTTCTATTTCCTGTTGCCAACGCAGAAAAATCCGATAGCTAAAAAAGCTACTGCAAACATTGCCTTTTGTATCCCAGAAGGAGATACAAATTTGATGCTTGAGGCAATGAATTTTTTTGATTTCCTTCACATCATAGCCTTTAGCTTTTAAAGTTACTTGTGCTTCGGTGTTAGATATGCCCCATTCTTCTGGTTTGATTTTATTAGCCGCAATTAAATTTTTATTTTTACGACGATATTGATTAATTTTATGTAGCTTCCGGGACATGATGCACCTGTTCAATTAAACACACGGCTATGGCAGCGATCGCAACTTAATTTGCGCTCATGACTACCCATACTAGAGTATTTCTGCTTATTACTTAGGTTGTAGAATTAAAACCTAAGATTATATACTTTACTGCTAAAAGAAAACTCTGTCAATCAAAAACAGGACTTACTTAACTAACATACTAAAATCAAAATACACGTAGTTAATCGTAATCAATTTTGTTTTTATACCAATTCTTTATGAAGACGCACATAACAAGACCCCCCTGTAGTCCCTCCTTGGTAAGCTACCGTGTATACACATCTATATGCTAAGTGCAAAATGTGGTTTGATCCCCCTAAATCCCCCTTAAAAAGGGGGACTTTGATTCTAGTCCCCCCTTTTTTAAGGGGAGTTAGGGGGGATCAGAATGATACGGCATAAGGTTATCAGACTTGTGTATACACCGTAGCCTTGGTAAGGGGGTAAATATATGCAGCTTCACGTAAAATTGGTATTAACTAATGACTAATGAAGAATTCCTGAAAAAGTAAACTGATAATGTTACAACTAAACTTGTAAATAAAGTTGACTAGCCATAAAAGCAGTGAACGTTGAAAGCAGACAAAAACTGATTGAAATAATTAAGTTAGCTCGTGGTTCGCTAAGTCAGCGAGCCTTTGGTAAATCGTTAGGAGTTTCTGCTACGGCTGTTCAAATGTGGGAAAAAGGCTTAAAAGTGCCAGATACGGAAAATTTGGCTCAAATTGCAGCGAAAGCAGGCTACACAATGGAAGAGTTACTCTGTTGCTTAGAGGGTAAACCAATCCCAGAAACTTCTGATTTGACTTTGATTCTACGACAAATTAAGCATATGCCTCTGAGTCAAGTAGCTTTAGTTGTGCAAGCTGCGGCCGATAGACTAGCCTCTGTCGCACAAGCATCAGATGAGGAAGCAAAAGCTAGTTAAATCAATGAATTATGTAGATTTTTCTTATTAAGTGTGAATTGGATTGGCTGAAACAAAAACAACGCTGTATCATACCTCTAAATGTATTATTTTCTTCAGTCAAAACATCAATCCTACGTAGGGCTTGCAGAATAAACAAAAAACCTAGATAAATCAAGAGATTTGGGGGGAT
>NZ_CAWUDL010000074.1:0-34368 GCF_963920945.1 Anabaena sp. CCY 9402-a | reverse complement strand
ATTGGCGGTGTCTACGACTCATTAGGAGAAAAGCAAGAAGCACTCAAATACTACAACCAAGTCCTACCCCTATACCGGGCAGTGAGTGATAGGGGAGGGGAAGCCACCACCCTCAACAATATTGGCTCTGTTTACAACTCATTAGGAGAAAAGCAAGAGGCACTCAAATACTACAACCAAGCCCTACCCCTATTCCGGGCAGTGGAGGACAGGGAAGGGGAAGCCACTACCCTTTCTAATCTAGCCGTTTTAGAACGTGATAGAGGCAACCTGGAACAAGCACGCACACATATTCAAGCAGCTATCGACATCATTGAAGATTTACGTAGCAAAATCATTGACCAACAACTGCGTACTTCCTACTTTGCCTCAGTACAGAACTACTATAAATTCTACACCGACCTGCTGATGCGACTGCACAAAAAAAACCCCTCCCAGGGCTACGACGCATTAGCACTGCACATCAGTGAACGTTCCCGCACTAGAGGTTTAGTAGAACTGTTAACCCAAGCTAACGTCGATATCCGTAAAAATGTTGCCCCCAAAGTCATCGCAGAAGAACGCCGCTTAAATTTGCTACTTGATGCTAGAGAACAACAATTATCACAACTATATAGTCAAAAACAACCACCAACCCAACTAGTAACAGCCACTAAAGACCAAATTGCCGGCTTACTCAAACAACAGGAAAATTTAAAAAACAAAATCCGCACTACTAACCCAGAATATGCTGCGCTGAAATATCCTGAACCTCTCACTTTGCCTCAAATTCAACAACAGTTAGATAAGGACACCGTATTATTGCAATACTCCTTGGATAAAGACCGCAGCTATCTATGGTTAGTCACCACCAACTCTCTCAATACTTACGAACTTCCAGGAAATGAACTCCTAGAAAAAGCGGCGAGAAATTTACACCAACAATTAACACGTCCACTCGTTGCTGGTGCAACCTCAGAAGAACAAGCCCAATCTTTTGCTGATACAACTAAAGCCGCAAAGGAACTGAGTCAAATTATCCTTGCGCCTGTGGCTGGGAAATTGGGAAGAAAACGTTTAGTGGTGGTGGCTGATGGTGTTTTGCATAAGATTCCTTTTGCGGTGTTGGCTGACCTAACCCCCCAACCCCCTTCCCTGCATTCGCGCAGCGTGTCGAAGACAGGGAAGGGGGAGCAGGAGAGGGAGAAGGAGCAGGGGCAGGGGCAGGAGCAAGCGCAGGAACAGGGAGAGGAGAACAATAAACTCCCCTCTCCGCTTCGGGGAGGGGTTGGGGGAGGGGTCAAATACCAACCTTTGTTAGTCAACCATGAAATTATTACTCTACCCTCAGTTACTAGCCTCGCTACCCACAGACAACAACTCAAAGGACGTAAACCCGCACCCAAAACCCTCGCGGTTATGGCTGACCCCGTATTCAGTGGTAATGATGAACGCGTTACTGGTAAAGCACCGCAAACTTCTGCATCTCTCGACCTAGAACTAGAACGTTCAGCCCTGAAAAGGTCGTTGAATAATCTTAATCGTAGTGGCTTAGATAGACTTCCTGGTACGCGCCAAGAAGCTGACGCAGTGTTGAAAATGGTGTCACCTCAAGAAAGTCTGCAAGCCTTTGACTTTGATGCTAACTACAACTTCGTGACTAGCCAACAACTAAGTCAATATCGCCTATTATTATTCGCCACTCATGGTATTTTCGATGACACTAACCCGGAATTATCAGGTATTGTGACATCTCTGGTAGATAAAGATGGTAAAGCGCAAAAAGGTTTCTTACGCCTCAACGATATTTTTAACCTCGACCTCCCCGCCGAGTTAATTGTCTTGAGTGCTTGCGAAAGCGGTTTAGGTAAGGAAGTCCAAGGGGAAGGCTTAATAGGTTTGACAAGGGGACTAATGTATGCAGGATCAGCCCGGATAGTTGTGTCTTTGTGGAAGGTAAATGATCAAGCCACATCTTTATTAATGCAGGAATTATACACCCAAATCTTGAGGGAGGGGAAAACCCCTGCCGTAGCTCTGAGGGAGGCGCAATTGAAATTATGGCAACAGAAACAATGGCAAAACCCCCGTTTTTGGTCAGCTTTTACCATCCAGGGAAAGTGGGAATAATTCGTAAATTCTCTCAATTTTTAACTATATAAAGCCTTCACCCATTGCCATTCTTGAGTTAACCCTTCCTTAAGAGAAACTTGAGGCTGATATCCTAAAATTTGCCGTGCTTTAGAGACATCAGCAGCAGTGTGTCTAGCATCTCCCATTGCTTTTTCTATATGGTTTCTTTTGATGGGTTTACCGACAATTTCTGCCATCGTGTTGAGAACTTCAGCTAAAACTACTCTGCTACCGCCACCAATATTAAAAATTTCACCTACTGCTTGGGGTACAGTAGCAGCTGCTAAATTTGCAGCTACGGCGTCCTTGACAAATGTAAAGTCTCGTGTTTGTTGTCCATCCCCATAGATGGGAATTGCCTCATCCTGCAAAACAGCTTTGAAAAATTTATGAAACGCCATATCAGGCCTTTGTCTGGGGCCGTAAACAGTGAAATAACGTAGAGATACAAAAGGCACACCAAAATTTTTGTGATATAGACCACACAAACGCTCGGCAGCTAGTTTAGTAATACCATAGGGAGAAACTGGTTGGGGGGGAATGCCTTCATGGGTAGGTAATGTTTCTGCATCACCGTAGATGCTAGATGTAGATGCAAACACGAACCTTGTTAATTGTTTGGCATCTTTGGCGGCTTCTAACATAACTTGTGTCGAGTTGATGTTGCGTTCAGTATAAGCACGGAAACCTTGACCCCAACTTGCTCTCACTCCGGCTTGAGCTGCCTGATGGTAAACAACATCTACATCTTGCAATAATGTTGACCAATCTAAACTCTGAATATTGCTCTCAATTAAAGTAAAGTTAGGTAAAGATTGTAAATGAGCAATATTTTTGTGTTTTAACGCAGGCTCGTAGTAATCGTTGAATTCATCAATACCAATTACTTCTTTTCCTTGTTCCAGAAGGGTTTGTGTCAGGTGAGAACCTATAAATCCTGCTGCCCCAGTAACAATAACTTTAGTCATGTACCCTACTTGTATTATTATTTTTAAATCAGAATATTTCTAGGGTAATACTGGTGATGATGAATCGCCATTGATTTGGAAAATAAGGTCGTCAGCTACCTTATTTCCCAAGGGTGATTTTATATTGCATATAAGCTTCTGCAACGCCAATTAATAATATGTGGTCTGGGAGATAATTTCCCTAGGGGCTTGCATCAAGGCAAGAATTGGTGAAAAATTGATCCGCAGCAATAGGGCATTCTTATCTCTCAAGGGACGCAAGAGGAAATCTGTGAAAGTTTTAGTTGTAGGAAATGGTGGGCGTGAACACGCTCTGGCTTGGAAATTATTGCGATCGCCACAAGTTAATCAGGTAGTATGTGTACCAGGTAATGGTGGTACAGCTAGTATGGCAGGTTGCCAAAATATACCTTTAGCAGTGGATGATTTTGCTGGTATAAGTAAATGCGCCATAGAAAACGGGATTTCTTTGGTGGTAGTAGGGCCGGAAGTACCCCTAGCTAAAGGCATCACCGACTATCTACAAGACAAAGGACTGAAGGTATTTGGCCCTACAAGAGCCGGTGCAAAGATTGAAGCCAGTAAAGCTTGGGCTAAAGCCCTGATGCAAGAAGCGGGAATTCCTACTGCTAAAGCTGCGGTATTTACTGAGTCTACAGCAGCTAAATCTTATGTAAAAGCTCAAGGTGCGCCCATCGTTGTCAAAGCTGACGGTTTGGCGGCTGGGAAGGGTGTAATTGTCGCTAGCACCGTAGAGGAGGCAACTAACGCCATTGAGACAATATTTCAAGGGCAGTTTGGCAGTGCGGGGGAATTTGTAGTTATCGAAGAATGCTTAATTGGGCAAGAGGTTTCGGTGTTAGCCGTAACTGATGGGATCACAATTCGCCCCTTATTGCCAGCGCAAGACCATAAACGCATCGGGGAAGGGGATGTAGGCGAAAACACAGGTGGGATGGGTGCGTATGCCCCAGCACCCATTGCTACGCCAGCATTAATGGCTAGGGTGCAAACCGAAGTTTTAGAAAGAGCGATCGCCACTTTAAAATCTAGAGGCATTGATTATCGTGGTGTACTCTACGCCGGCTTAATGATTTCCCCCGATGGCGACTTTAAGGTTTTAGAATTTAACTGTCGCTTTGGCGATCCTGAAACCCAAGTCATTCTGCCACTGTTAGCCACACCCCTAGAAGAACTGATTTTAGCTTGTGTTGAGCAGCGTTTAAGTGATTTACCCCCCATTGCTTGGCATGATGGCGCATCTGCAACCGTAGTGGCAGCTTCCGGTGGTTATCCGGGGGATTATGAAAAAGGCAAAGTCATTACCGGCATTAGGGAAGCAGAAGCCAACGGAGTCACGGTATTTCATGCCGGCACAAAATTAAACCAGCAACAGCAACCGATGACAGATGGCGGACGAGTATTAAACGTGACGGCTGTGGGAGAGAACTTTAACCAAGCTTTGTCCACCGCCTACAATGGCTTAAAATCTATTCAATTTGAAGGAATGTATTACCGTAGAGATATTGGGCATCGAGTGCTGAGTGCTGAGTAGTGAGTAGTGAGTAGTGAGTAGTGAGTAGTGAGTAGGTAGGCATTGTATTTTTCTCCCCCTGCTTCCCCTGCTTCCCCTGCTTCCCCTGCTTTCTTTTCCCCAATCCCCAATCCCTAGGAGTTATTTAATTAATTTTGACTTTTGACTTTTGACTTTTAACTTGATTTGTCCCCAATCAATTAGCATATTTGTCGAATTAACTGTTAATTTTTTAGTTGTTGGGGTTGATAACCAAACTACTAACAACTTTATTTGAGATGCTGTCGCTGTTAAAAACAATCCGAGAAGCGATCGCCAATTGGTGGTCAGAGTTCACTCTCCAAACTAAACTTTTGGCCGTGGCTACCTTAGTAGTCTCCCTGGTCATGAGTGGTTTAACTTTCTGGGCGGTGAATACCATTCAGCAAGATGCCCGCATGAATGACACCCGCTTTGGACGGGATTTGGGGCTATTATTGGCGGCTAATGTTACCCCTCTGGTAGCTGACCATAATTTGACAGAGGTAGCCAAATTTTCTGAACGCTTTTATAGCAGTACCTCTAGCATCCGCTATATGCTGTACGCGGATGAAACAGGGAAAATCTATTTTGGAATTCCTTTTTGGGAACCTGAAGTAGAAAACTCACTGACAATTGAGCGACGAATCGAACTCCCAGAAGATTATCCTCAAGAGTGGGATAAGCCAATGGTACGGCAACACATGACCCCAGATGGGGCTGTGACCGATGTGTTTATTCCTCTGATTGTTAATAAAAAAAACTTAGGTATATTAGCGATCGGCATCAACCCCAACCAAATAGCAGTCATTTCAACTAATTTCACCCGTGATGTCACCATTGCCGTATTTATCACAATTTGGGTAATGGTAATTTTGGCAGGAGTAATTAACGCTTTAACTATCACTAAGCCGATTAAAGAACTACTAGTAGGGGTAAAAGAAATCGCCGCCGGCAACTTCCAGCAGCGCATTGACTTACCTCTAGGTGGCGAATTAGGAGAGCTAATTTTAAACTTTAATGAAATGGCCGAGCGTCTAGAACGCTACGAAGAACAAAATATAGAGGAATTAACCGCAGAAAAAGCCAAACTCGAAACCCTAGTTTCCACGATCGCTGATGGTGCTGTCTTAATTGACAATAATATGCAGGTGATTTTAGTCAATCCCACTGCACGGAACATTTTTGGCTGGGAAGGTAGTGATGATGTAGTAGGTAGTAATGTTTTGCATCACTTACCGCCAACAGTGCAAATGGAAATCACCAAACCTTTATACCAAATGGCTGCCGGCGAACGTGAAAGTGCTGAGTTTCGCATTTTCTTAAGTCAACCCATTAAGCGTACTATTCGCATTCTCTTAACTACGGTACTCAATTTACAACGGGAGAGTATCAAAGGCATTGCCATCACCGTGCAAGATATCACCCGTGAGGTAGAACTAAACGAAGCTAAAAGCCAATTTATCAGCAACGTTTCCCACGAACTGCGAACACCATTATTTAATATCAAATCTTTTATCGAAACTCTGCATGAATACGGAGAAGAATTAAGCTTAGAAGAAAAACGGGAATTCCTACAAACGGTGAATCATGAAACCGATCGCTTGACTCGCTTAGTTAATGATGTTTTAGATTTATCTAAGCTAGAATCTGGCAAGATTTACAACTTCTATGGTGTAGATTTAGCCCAAGCCATTGAGCAAACCCTGCGGACATACCAACTCAACGCTAGAGATAAAGGTATCGAACTCTTGCAAGAAGTTGCCCCCAATTTACCCCTAGTTATGGGTAATTATGATTTGTTGCTGCAAGTCTTAGCTAATTTGGTAGGTAATGCCCTCAAATTTACTCTAGCCGGCGGCAAAGTAGCCATCCGTACCTATCCGCTAGATATCACACCCACATCATCCAATCAGCCTGCACAAGTTAGGATAGAAATATCTGATACAGGTATTGGTATCGCCCCAGAAGACCAACAGGCAATTTTTGACCGTTTCTTCCGTGTCGAGAACCGCGTTCACACCTTAGAAGGTACAGGTTTGGGTCTATCGATTGTCAGAAATATTATTGAAAGACACCACAGTAGAGTCCATTTGGTCAGTGAAGTCAGTGTGGGTACTACTTTTTGGTTTGATTTAAGTATATTTGAAGAAACACCAAAGAAAGAAATTGAGACTGCTAGTGAGATAGGGGTGTAGGGGTGTAGGGGGAGACAAGTTGACATCCTTCCCGTTCGCGCAGCGTCTGTGTCAGGAGAAGGGTACGCACGGTGATTCTGGAGTAATGAGTAATAAGTAACAAGTAATGAGTAAATACCCATTTTTCATCCACTCATTACTCCTTACTCATTACTTTAAAGCCGTGCTGGAAACAAGGGGGTTTCAACCCATTTTTCTGATAAATTCAAATCAGTGAACAGTTATCAAGTGAATGATAACTGGAGAGTGTTGATACCCAATACCGTTTAGTGTCACTTTCTATTCACATTTATCACAAATACTAAACATATTGACTTACTTGGATTAAATCGAAATGTCACTCGTAAGGAGTATTTCTTATGGTTGGGTTGATAATTACTTGGTTAGTTACAGCCATCAGCTTTTTGATTATTTCTCGACTGCCGATAGGAGTAGAAATAGACAATTTTGGTAAAGCATTAATTACCGCCGCAGTTTTTGGCATTTTGAATGCGCTTTTGCTCCCTGTTTTAACTTTATTTACCTTGCCATTTATTATTCTTACTTTAGGCTTATTCTTCTTTGTTCTCAATTCAATTATTTTTGGGTTATCAGCTGCTATAGTACCTGGTTTTCGCTTAAGATATGGCTTTTGGAGTGCTTTGCTTGGCTCACTTGCTTTGGCAATCATTAATTCTATTCTCTTAAGACTCATAGCACCGCTTACCTGATAAAAGCAACGAGTATCCTATTTCTCATTACTAACCAAGCCAAAGCATAAATTTTTCATTGTGAGACAAAAATTCATACTTCATAAAGTGCTAGAAACAGCCTGTACCTATTAATTACGAATTACGTAAAGCCTGCGGCATAGCTGCGCTTAGAGCGTAGCGGGGCGCAGCCTATTAAGTGTCCAGCAACTCGAAATCATTTTATTTGTGCTGTAAAAAATGATCGATCAGGTAGAGAGAGCGTTACATGACTTGGATGTACCTGTAACTAATATTCATATGGAACACTACAACCTTGTTTAACTCAATTTACCTATGGGTTTATGTCGCCTTGTCAAGTTTGCTTCTGTAGTAATTATTGGTATTTTATTGGTTTGGATACTGTCTCCCGCCATTATTTTACCCCCTGATGACCCTGTTGGGGCAGTGACAATTTATGTCACAGATTATGGTTGGCATTCTAGACTAGTGTTACCCACTGGCAACGGTGAATTAATCCAGTATGCTTACGGTGATTGGAATTATTTCGCACTAAACCAGCAGGACTGGAGAAATGGGGCGGCGGCACTTTTACTACCAACTCAAGGCACTCTCGGTAGGCGAAAATTTAACAATATCATCGAACTTCAGCAGATAATTCAACAACAAAATTACACCTTATTCAGTTTAGAAGTAGCGCAATCCCCAGTCATAGAATTATTGACATTATTAGATGAACGTTTTAACCGCAATATGGCGACGAGCATCGAAAATCGAAAAATAGGTTTAACTTTAGTCAAAGATGATCAGGAATATACATTATTCCACAATAGCAATCACGAAATTGTTGAGTGGTTAAAAAGTTTAGACTGCCGAATTTATGGTTTTGTGATGTGGGCGAATTTTCAGGTGAAACATTCATAATACACATTTATATTTTTTGTTAATTTTTAAGCGATGACATCAAAAAGAGATATTAAAAAGTATCCGGTTTATCGCCATCGTTGGTTGGAACGAATAATTGCCATTTTTGCATTGCTGAACTTATGTTTGGTCATCTTTGACATGACCTACATACCTTTACGTGATTTCTACCTACAGGTATTGCCAAGGTTAACTCAATTGTATGACCCAATTAAGGGCATTCAACCCCACCCAGAAACACAACATTACCTCAACAAAGTTGCAGCATTAGAAGCACAAGTTTTGCAGACTGGGTTGCTTTCACCCCAATCAGAAAGGGTGCTTGATGAATTAAGTTTACTTAGTAACCGCATGATTGAGGATAATCCGTTTTATCTGGCTAATCAAAGTGCTACTTTAGGCAAAATTAAACATGAAATGCGCTTACGTACTAATGAACAATTTGCGAGAGAAGCATTTACTATATTTTGGAGTCCAGCTTATTTATCTGAGCGGGGTTGGCAATCGGAAATCAACTTTTTTAATTCTCAAATTAGACCTTTAATTCAAAGGAATTATTATCGTGAAATTGGCAGATTTGGCAACTTTATCAATCGGTTTTGGTGGATTGATTTACCGTTTGTAATTATTTTTGCTTTAGACTTTTTCGCCCGTACTTTTTATATTAGTCGCCGCGATCGCTCCTTAAGCTGGTTAGAAGCAATACTACGGCGATGGTACGATGTATTTTTGCTGCTACCCTTTTGGCGTTGGTTACGAGTAATTCCCGTCACCATTCGTCTTTATCAAGCTGATTTACTTAATCTTGAGCCTTTGCGATCGCAACTTAATCATGATTTTGCGGTGAGTTTTGCACAGGAAATCACTGAGATGGTAGGTATTCAATTAATTGACCAGATGCAAGATACCATTCGTCAGGGTGACTTAGCACGCTGGTTATTTCATCCTGAAACCCGTAAGCCTTACATTCAAGTTAATGAAAGGAACGAAGCCAAAGCTATAGCTACTCGTTTAGTCAACGTCAGTATCTATGATGTTTTACCTCAAGTCCAGCCTGACTTAGAAGCCTTGCTACATCACAGTATTGCCAGCACCTTCCAAGAATCTCCAGTTTACCAAAAAATACAAAAGATACCAGGTCTAAATCACTTACCGCATCAACTAACAGAAAATCTAGCTCGTGATTTATCTCATTCAGCTTATAAAAATCTGATCAAGGCTATGTCAGACCCAGTTGCAGCAGAACTCACCTCTCGTCTCATGACAAATTTTCGTGATGCGTTAGAGCTGGAGTTACAGAAAAAGCATAACATTCAGGAATTGCAATTTTTACTGATAGATATGCTAGAAGAAATTAAAATTAACTACGTCAAAGGTATTACTTCTTCTGGAGTAGAAAAAATATTAGCAGAAGCACACCAAATTCATCAAATTATTTATAGGTAACAACAAGATTCTAATAATAGACAGTAGCTAGAACAACGCTTTACTGTGGATAAATTAATTTTATTTTCCTAAAAAAGCCGCACTCATTTTAATTTTTATACCTTAAAAAGATGAATGCCGTAAACAAAATTGATATGTTCAGTGTAAACTATTGATTTTCTAATTATTTCTTTAATCCTGTAAAAATTTACTACCCATCCAAGAGAGTGCCAGTAGAAATTAAACCTATATTGACTAACTATTGTTGGCAAATCTAATAAGCTATGAAATAATAAAAAATTTAAATCTTCCATCATTTTGATAACCATTCTATTAGCACTTATCGTATATACATTCTTGTGTCTTATCTCAGCATCCTTGTATGCTTCATAAAATAATAACTTGCCAATACCTTTACCTCGAAATTCCTCAAATACAAATAAGGCTGCTATTTTAGACCAATGTTCATGAAAATCATAATTCAAACAGATTCCTAGCATTTTACCGTCCTCATTCTCAGCTACTATTATATGTTCTGCATCCATCCACTCTGTTAAGGAATAACCTATAATATTAGGTGTTAGCTTGATTTCTCTAATCAGTAACTCTGCTTCAGATTGAGTAACTTTTCTTTTACAGATTTTAATCATAATTTAAAATAATTGAGAACTAAAATTTAAATATGATGTATATAGTATGCAGAAAACAGATTATACAAACTGTCAAAAATAAAATATTTGTCATTAAAATTTTCTTTAATAAATTGAAAGTGCTATATTGATTTCCAATTTCATTAAAAACAAAATTAAAATTTAATAAAACACCAATCGTGTCCTCCAAGTTTTTTTGATATGCTAATAATCCCCACAAAATTAACACAATTGTAGGTGTCATAAACCCGAATATACAAAATAATTGCGTCCAGAGATATGCACTATTTGACAATGTACTTCTACTGAAGGTTGCATCAAAATAAATTAAAATTAAAATGCCTAATAGTAAATTGAGAGGGCGTTTGATTTTTCCAGAAAAATCCCAATATATTTGTTTTAATTGTTCAATAATTTCATTTTGAGTAGTTAGATTAAGTATATTTGAAGTTTGTTTTATTTTATTTATTATTTGAGTTAGGTAGTTTTTATATTTCCGTATTCTGATACTGAGATGATTACAATCTTCTATAACTACGTGTATACTTAAGCCAGATAGAGGAACACCTATAACAATAAAGTTAATTAAAGCGTAAGGGAAATAACATATATAAGGTAGTAGGTACTGATTGAAATATTCTTTGGTAGTTACTTGATTATCTCCTAAAAGTTGATGTGGTCCATACCAAAAGTGATGGAATAGCAACATTAGAAAAAATATAAATCCTACAAAATATATTACTCTACGTCTTAAATATAGTTTTTTTTCTTGAATCAATTGAATTGTTTCTTCACTAAACTCGGAACAAATTACATATACTTCTAATGTCAATAAGAAGCAGATACGTATACACTCAAGTATAGCCCCTATATTATTACTATTATATGCTTGATTCCAAGGTTTACTTTCAACAACTATGTATGAAAATCCTAGTGAGATTAAACTGATAATGGCGAGAATAATCGCTATTGGTACTAGCAAGCTATAATTTAAAATTTTTGTACTTTTTAGTTCACTGTTAATATCTGTCTCTATTGGTTGTGGGAGTAAAGCCAAATTTTTCTCTATCCAATTTTGATTAAAAATATTTTCATAGATTTTGTTACAAACTTTTAACTTACCTTGCTGCTTAACTACTAACCCTGATAAGCGTAATGCTATTTGTTCTGTATCGTCATCACCATCTATATGATGATTTTGTAAAATTTGTTGATAAGTTTTTAGCCGCTTATAAGCTAATGTTTTATCGATAAGTAAGCGATTTTTGATAGTTCTTAAATGTTCTGGATCGTCATAAAATTCCCAATTTTTAATAATATAATTTTGAACTATCAGATCAATATTTAGATTTGTACTTTCTTCTTTTTCAACAATTAGCTTGCATAATTTCTGGGTGAGAAATGGTTGCCCTCCAGTCCAAGATAATATCTCCTGTAAAACTACTTCGGGTGCATCTACTTTTTGGGATAATCCTTTAGTCAATGATTGCTGGGCTTCCTCGAACTTAAATCCAGCTAATTCAATTGTTTTACCAATATTAAAAGGTATTTCCTTTTTATCTTTTAAATCTGATGGTGTGACTACACCTAAAAGACAAAAAGTAATGCGTTTGTATTTGAGCTTGTCTGCACGTTGGTTATAACAAGCACGAATAAACTCTAAAAATTCATCTTTAGGTTCTCTATCAATTAAATTATCAATTTCATCAATAAAAATAACAATACTTTGGGTTAATTTAGTTAGCAATACCTTATCAATAAATTGGCTCAATCTCTGCAATGGTGATAAAAATTGGTGTTTCTCCCACCAATGATAAAAATTAGATACATCATTTAGAAAACCAGACCATAATTCAAAGGTAATCCCTGCATAGAAACTTTCGGCAGTGTAGTCAGAACTACCAATTGTTGTCATATCAATTGAAGTACACCTGATTTCTTCTTCTTCCAGCTTTCTTCTAACTTGGACTCGCAAGCTAGACTTTCCCATTTGTCGGGAATTAAATACACAACAATAATCTCCATTTTTTAAACTTGCATATAAATCTTCATCTGCTTGTCGCTTAACATAGCTGGGGTGTTCTGGAGATAAACTGCCCCCAACTTTGTAATAGTTGAAAGCTGGTTTAAATGATGTGTCAGAATTCATAGTAGGTAATTTTAAATTGTTTAATCTCCCAGCCGTTCTGTAAAATACTGTCGGTACAACTCGCAGCGTGGTACAACTTGATTACTCTGCCATTTAATTAATCCCATACTGTATAACTGATATCCTAATATTGAGTCTAATTGTACTGGGTCAATGGTGCTAATCACTTGTTTAAATGCTGCTGCTAGTTTTACGTTTTCTCTGAGAATTCCCAAGTGTCGGCGTAAATGTTGACTATAAATGCCAGCGTCACTAGCGGCATCTTGCAACAATTGTTGTAAATTTCTCCATTTTCCTGGAACTGGTTGAGCAAGATGATAAAACGCTAATCTTACTAAATATGGATGCCCTCCCACCATTGCCATTAGTTGCTTGACTAACTCATCATTCCAGTCGAGTTGGTGTCGCTGTGCTAAGTCTTTAACTTGGGCGGGAGTAAACTCTGCCAATTCTATTGATTCTCCGACATTAAACGGTGAATGGTTGATATCTAATGGCCCATAATTTTCAGTGGAATGTACTATTACTAATCGCAGTTGTTTCCAGATATCTCGATTATTCGCTTCTTCGTGACAACTTCGCAGTAGTCCAAAAAAGCCTTGAGACACTTCAGGATAGCTAAAAACCTGATCTACTTCATCACAAGCTAAAACTAACGGAGTTCCTATTTGCGGAAATATATAGTCTTGAAAGTAGGTTTTACAGCTAATTTTACTACCTATAGGCTGTTTCCAAAAATCATGAATGCGATCGCATATATTTAGTTCTAAGCTAACGTATGCACAAAACCAACGCAAAAATTTATCCAAGTTACTAAAATTTACTTTATCTACATCTTGGAAATTTAAACGTACTGTGTGATAACCGTAATTGCGTGCTTGAGTGAGAATTCTATCAAGTAGAAAAGTTTTACCCATCTGTCTTGGTGCTTTGATGCGGATAATAGCGGCTGGTTGGGCGATCGCTTGATAACAGAAAGACTCTACAGTACAGTGCAGAGATTCTAGGGAGTAGCGTTCTATATAAAGAGCAGAATTTAACGAACCCGGATGATGAGGCGGTTCTAACCGATTAATAGATGGGAGTATTTGTCGTAATTTTTGCTTTTCTATCATCCGATTTAGTGCTTGACGGAAATTATTTTTACTCACAGGTTCGCCAATTATTTCCGTGAGTTTCTTCCATAATTTAGCCCCCACATCATTTTGAATATATGTATTAGCTAAATTTAATTCTCTGGCTATATCATCATACTTTTTACCCTCCCAGCTACCTTTTAAAACTTTAACTTCTATATCAGTCAGATACTTTTGAGTAGACTCAAATACGATGGTATCAACTAATTTTTTAATCTCCTCCCAAGAAATTTTAGCTTTGGAGTTCATAGGTAATATATCAAGATAAATATGGATAATCTTACCGCAATTTGCAAGCAAAATATCCCCTACGTCTTTGAGACGTAAGGTATCTGAGGATCTGCCATGCACCTTTGCACCTTACTTTTCCCTACCTTTTTCTCATTTGAGGCTGAGAAAGTTCATATTCAATTCATAATTTCCCTACTTTTTCGTGTTGGGATTTCAAATACTTCCAGACATAATAACAACAGGAAATCTGGGGATATTAAACAAGAAACTTAACAAGCGGAGAAATTTTCCTCGCTTCTTCTTGGTTGAGCCACCAATTCATGTGAATGGAGAACCGAGTCATGATATCTGCATTATCAGTTATGCAAAACGGTGTTAATGGTGGAGATGAAGATGAGGATGATGATCCAACTGTTCCACCCAGTTAACAGCAGGAATATTCTAGCTACAAAGTGATTGACAGCTTTTTGAGCTTGAAGATACCATTTTCCGTTGCATCTATTGTCAATCTATACCCTTCCATCAATGAGATCCCAAACAATGGATCTGATTCCGCTTCATCAATGGGAATCGTAATAAATTGCTCATCTCAAATTACTACAGCTTCATCAATTAATAATATCATGAAGCTATGAGATCACCGACTTCTTTCAGAAGTCGGTGATCTCGCGATTTTTAAGATTTATGCTATTAACATTTCTCATGGCATTCAGTTTCCAAACTTCTAATTCTGGTAACTTCCAACGCACTCTATTTAATTGCTGATCATGGGAGTAAGATTCTAGGAAATTCTGCCATGATAATATAGCTCCTTCTTGATTTCCCTCTGCTTCTTCGACTTGTGCTAATAAAGCATAAGCTGGAGCGTAATCTATTTCTAATTCCAGAGATGTGAGTAAATGTTGTTTCGCTTGTGCGTAGCAATTTTGCTGAAAATATGCCCAACCCAGGTTTTTATATAATGCAGCTTTAATGCTGTTATCTTTTGCACTTGATAAAATTGGTTCAATCAATTCTATCGCTGCAATATTATTTCCTTGAATAATTTCTAACCGGGCTAAATTATTAATCGCCGCATCCGCCGCTCGATTTTGATATTGCATGGCAATTTTATAATGTTCACAAGCCTGATGACAATTATCTAACTTTTCATAAGTTGCTCCTAAGTTATAGTGAGCAGAACCAAAATCCGGTTTTAATTCTACAGCAATCTTGAGATAAGATAATGCGGTATTAAAATCACTATTGAGGTAGTGTTGATATCCTATCTTGTTCAGGGCTTTAGACATTTGCTTCTTCTCCTGTTCATTGAAGTTAAACCGCAGTAGAAATTTGCTAAATTCCTCGTTGATGGGTTGGTGCGTTGACAGCAATTGCAAGATAAACTCTGTCACATTAGCATCATCAGTATCTTCAGGTTCAGCTACGGTTACTTGATGTGTAAGTTGCGGATGATGCTCACTCAATAAGTCAGGTTTGTGTTTAGCGACGAGTGTCACTAGCTCTGAGCGTTTATAGCGGCGACTGTCAGAATGTTCATTATTTAGTCCAAATTCCTGACATATCCTCTCAATAAATTTTCTGACACTAGCTTCGCCAATATTCATCGCGGCTGCGATGTCTGCATCTGTCTCGCCAGCCAGTATCCTTTGCAACACTTCTTTTCGTCTGCTTGTCAGTTTCTCAAATTTCACCTCGAATTGTTGTTGGTTCATGGTTTGTTTTTATTTTCTTCAGATTATAATCACATTTGTGACTATCTTAATAGAAGTTAATGTTCATCATCCTCTGTAATTGGGGGGATAGATATAGCACGTGAGTTTTGGCAGCTTGATTAAGTAAGCTTTTTAGCTTCTAATTCTGCAAATTACCTCATAATAGCTAGTTCGATGCTATTTTACTTTAGTTAAATCTATTTAAATGTACTTGTATTTATATTGATTTGTATTAAAACTTTTACTACCTGGTTGACAGGTATAAGCTTTAGTGTCACATTTGTGATTATAATTTGATGTCACAGAGACAAGTCTAACAATGGGAAAACTATTAGGACAAATGCTAACCGTATTAATTTTTGTTGGTGGCTCTGCGGCAGCCATAGGAGGTTTTGCAACTCAGCAACCTAAATATATAGGTATTGGTATGGCAAAGATATATTTTTCTACAACAATGGGCAGAAAATTTTTTGATTGAGTGTTCTAAGAACTTTTGATAACCCAAAAATTAAAGGAGTGTTATGAGTGTTGAACTATTAATCGTGGGGCTTATTTTTGCATCACTTTGGGCTTGTATTTCTAGGCAAATTGCACAAAATAAGGGTAGAAATCCAGGAATTTGGCTTGTTATGGGATTTTTCTTTGGAATTTTTGCAGTTATACTTGTATCTATTTTACCGATGGCTTAGGAAAGTTTCTGAAAAGCGCACTCAAAAAGATACAAGGATGTCTCAGTGCAATCGCTCTCATGAAATAGGTAAATAGGTGTGTGCGCTTTTTTAAATAAGCACACATTTATGGATGCGTTGAAAGCAATTTACAACTAATTAGGAGTTAGTCATGCGTAAATTTAATGTTGTGAGTGCTTTAATGCTCACTTGTTTTGTCATTTCCTCTGCACCAGCACAAGCACAAACCCGTGTAGCTCTTGCAGAATCATACGCTTACTTGGTTAATGCAAGTCGGGTTATTAGAGGTAAATCTCCTGTAGCTAATAAAACATCAATAGCTTGGGCTAACAGACGTAAAACTCGTGCAGTTAAAGATGCAATGCTAAGAGAAATTCGAGTTTCTCAAAGTTATTTTTCATCGGCTAGTAGTAATAATGCTTGTCAAGCTTATGCGTATTTGAAAAATACTCGTTACAGGTTATTTGAAGGACGTTCACAAAGCCATTCTGGTTTAGTCAACACCTGTTTAAATATGGATGAACCTACATATAGACAAGAGATTGACAAAGACTTATCTGATCTTTTTGGTTCACTGAGATAATCGCTAATTTTTAAATGAATTAATATGCGATCGCTCTTAGTAATAAGCAAACATTTGTTGGAGTGATCGCTTTTTTGAAACCAGGAAAAATATAGCAAATAGAAATCATTGAAAAAGTTAGATCCCCGACTTTTTGGAGAAGTCGGGGATTTGGACAACGCGAATTTCAAGTCTGAAGCAGATTACTAATTTACTTGAATTGTTAAAAGGAGATAAAATGTCTATTTTTGTTGGTTCTTCACGACCAGTTCCTAACACTGATTCCATCTATGTAAAAAGCTTACTATGGGGTACTAAATGGAATATTGACAACGATAATAGAAAACTTACCTACTCTTTCATTGACAACCAATATTGGGACTACCCTTTTTTAAATGCTGAAATCACAGCTTTTCACAATGCGATAAAAGCTTGGTCAAATGTCGCTAATTTTCAGCTTGAGTATTCTGGTTATAATGATTATTATTCAGAGCTAAAATTTCACAGTGTGGATTCTTCTGTTCTTCCCAGTCCTCCCGGTAGAATAACATTAGGTCAAGCACAGCCGCCTGGAATATTTGATGAAGACCCTTTTGTATTTGTAGAAGGAGATGTTTTAATTAACCGAGATATTTATAAAAATAATCCTGATTCAGAACTCTTAGTTGGTGGCTATGACTATTTAACATTTGTTCACGAAATTGGTCATGCTTTGGGATTATCTCACCCTCATGATGGAGGAGCAGGTTTTTCTCCTATCTTTCCTGGTGTTGACGATGGTTCAGATATGGGTGAATTGAGCCTCAATCAATTCATATACACGGTCATGTCTTATGTTGATACTCAAAGCTCATATTCACCTGGAGATGAAACAAATTGGGGATTTGCTGCGGGGCCGATGGCATTTGATATTGCAGCTATTCAACATATTTACGGTATCAATCTGACATACAACACAGGTAATAACGTTTATTACCTACCATCCTCCAATGGTGTAGGAACGTATTGGTCTTCTATTTGGGATGCAGGTGGAACAGATACCATATCTGGCCAATGGGCAAATAATTCGGTCATTATCAACTTGAACAATGCAACTCTGGCGAATAATGATCCCAATGCTGGTGGCTTCATTAGTCAAGTTGTTGATATTAAAGGAGGATTTACGATCGCCAACTCCCAAGGAGGTATATCTGTTATTGAAAATGCTATTGGCAGCTCTTATAACGACACCATTGTTGGTAATAGTAGCAACAATAACCTCTCTGGTGGCGGGGGTAACGATACTATCTATGGCAATGATGGTAACGACTATATTGATGGTGGTACTGGAGGCGACTATCTTCGTGGTGGCAATGGAGATGACACCATCTTAGGAGGTACTGGAACTTTTACGGATCTCCTATACGGCGATGATGGCAACGACTATATTGATGGCGGTGCTGGAGATGACCAAGATGCAAATCGCGGTGAGGGACTAAAAGGCGGTGCTGGTGATGACTTTATCTTGGGTGGCAGTGGTAACGATGCTCTGTATGGGCAAGAAGGTAATGATATCCTCTTAGGAGGAACAGGAAATGACCTCTTAAGTGGTGGTGGTGGTGTTAACACCTTGTTAGGAGGAACAGGAAATGACCTCTATTACTTGGCTTATCTCGATCCCAACAATCCAGTAGTCAATGACTCTGGGAGTATAATTCAAGATGAATCTGGCACAGATACCTTAACGCTAACTAACTTCCCACTCAGTCTATCTAACCTTGCCAGGGTTGGTACTGCGTTAACTATTGACCTGAACAAAGATAACAAATTCATCTTTGCTCAAGATGTCACTCTCCTCAACTTCTTTGGTACAGGCAATACCAAAGGAACTGGCTTTATTGAATACATTGCTGGTTTGGATAGTACCAGTTTTTTAAGTTTAGTTGGTAACAGTCCTAAAACTGGAACTACAGGAGACGATCGCGATCAATCTGCAATCAAAGGTACTACAGGCAATGACTATCTGGGTGGACAGACAGGAAGAGATCAGATATATGGCTATGCAGGTAATGACATTCTCGTAGCCAAAGGTGGAAAGGATGAACTCTACGGCGGTACAGGAGATGATTTATATCTCGTCTCAGCAGCCGATGGGTTTAAAACTATCATTCAAGATGATGGCGGATATGACGCTCTCAATATCAAAGATGCGATTATTTCTCTATCTCTACTCCAGAGTGGAAAAGTTGGACTTTACAGAAGAGATGATAACAATCTATTAATCGACCTCAACAAAGATGGTTATGCTACAGCTTCCGATGACTTAATTATTAACTTCTTTTTTGACCCCACAGCAACAGGAGCTAAAGCTGGTGTAGGCTTCATTGAGCAATTAGGTAATGTATCTGGCTATGACGTTCTGAATCTATTTAACGCCTTACCCAGAGGTGGAAGACCTGACGAAACTATTAACTATATTCCCAGTGGCGGTCTAGGCAACGATACATACATCGGCACAAGTGGCAATGATTTTATCATGGGCGGGGATGGTAATGACATTCTCGACGGTGGCGCAGGACGAGATCAACTACAAGGCGATAACGGCAATGACACCATATATGGAGGGGATGGAGACGACCGCCGCCCGGACTTCACTGCTGGATTAAGAGGTGGAGCAGGCAATGATTTGATTTATGGCGGCTATGGAGATGACATCATTGATGGACAGGATGGTGTTGACATTATCTTCGGCGATGAAGGTGATGACATTATCTTTGGCGGTGCTGGGAATGACGCAGTTCTCGACCCCAAAGGAAATTATGCTGCCTTAAAAGGTGGCGGAGGTTATGACACCATCTATGGCGGTTTTGGTGATGACATCATTGATGGTGGCGACGGTGATGACAGACTTTTCGGAGATGAGCTAAATCAGGATCTTCTCAATCAAACTCTGGGTGGTGACGATATAATTTCTGGCGGTGCTGGAGATGACTATATTGATACAGGCTATGGCAATGACTTAGCCTGGGGAGGAGATGGCAACGATATTCTTTATGGTGCTGCTGGAGTAGACCGCCTCAACGGTGATGCAGGTAATGACTTCATTGACGGTGGTGCTGGAAATGACAAAGTTGTCGATTCCAATGGAGAATATGCCGCCCTCAAAGGAGGTGCAGGCAATGACACCATCTATGGCAGTTTTGGCGACGACATCATTGATGGACAGGATGGTGATGACAAGCTTTACGGAGATGATAAAGATTTTCCTGGGCGAAATCCAACAGAAGGTGGCAATGATGAAATTTTTGGCGGCGCAGGAAATGATTATATTGATACAGGCTTCGGTAATGACAAAGCTTGGGGCGGTGCAGGTAATGATACCATTTATGGCGGTGCTGGATTAGATATCCTCAGTGGTGGTACTGGTAATGACAAGCTTTATTTAGGCTTAAACGATAATGCAGCAGATATCGTTAAATATACTTTTGGTGATGGAACGGATACCATTTATCAGTTTGTGCGTGGTGTCGGTGGTGATCAATTACAATTCACAGGCATTGCTAAAATTGATGTAGTGAAATTAGGAACAAGTACACAACTAAGAATCGGTGATGGTCTTGCTGGTAATACAGGCTTTGGTACAGGTCAATTATTAGCCACGATATCAGGTACATCTGGCTTTACTAGTAGTGATGTAAATGTTAATTTATTCGGAGCTAATTTTTTATTCACTTAATAAAATCTCATTAGTTACTTCACATCAAAAAACTAAGCGATCGCCCACCGGATCTATTGATTTGGAGGGCGATGTCTACGACGGGCAAAGCCTACGCTTTGGTAAAATACCATCAATTCCCATTGCCCAAGTTAAATGAATGACAAGATTCATCCATGACCAATTCTCCAAAGACTACTTAGAAGAACTACTAAAACCATTCGGAACAGTCCAAGCACCAAGTCGAGTAGCAGCAGAAGTCAAAGAAATAGACGTATTATTCACACCAACTCCCACACCAACAGCTAATCTAGAAACATTAGGCCTATTGGGAAAAATGGCGACAACACCAGCCATATTTGAACCCTTCCGCAACCCCGCATCCATAGACGAAATTAGCGATTGTATCTCCAAACTATCAGAAATAAAAAGCGCAATGCAGCGAGAAGCAAAGCGCAATCAAACCAAAATACCAACAGCAGAAATTCCCCAACTGTGGATACTCACACCCACCGCCTCCAAAAATATCATCTCAGGGTATGGTGGGCAACTAAAATCAAACTGGGGAGATGGAGTATACTTTTTAGCAACATATTTCCGCACAGCCATAGTTGTCATTCATCAGTTACCATCTACTCAAGAAACACTATGGCTGAGAATATTAGGGCGTGGTAGAGTTCAGCAACAAGCAATTGATGAATTAGTCGCACTACCAACCAATCACCCCTTTGGTCGAGTCACGCTAGAATTACTTTAGACTTGTCTATAAAAGATAAAAAGCTTACTGTGAAGGGATTATAGGAGATATAACTGAGATAAAATAGTTATCATTGCTGAACGTAAAAATCACGGTTTAGGGATGAAAATAGGAAAATTATCAAAAGTTTCTCAAAACAGAGCTTGCTAAAAAAGTAAATGTTCATTTTCTTCTTACCGGAATAATATTTTTTCTGCTCTTCATAGTTTCCAGGTCTTTCTATAGCTTGCTCTGCACTATCTACTATTAATTCATATTCACATAATTTCTCACATAGCTCTTGATATCTTTGCTCATCATTTTTTACTTCTTCTACTTGAGATGCAGGCAAGATTTCTCTCAAAATATCTACCCAATAATTAAAGGTATTATTGGCTTTTGTTCTCGACACATCAAACAATAATCCGAGAATTTCAAATGTTGGCTTCTGTCTCAGGTATACTAAACATAAACACACACCTTCTTTTGGTGTCATTTCTGCTTTACGTCCTCCACCAGAGGCTATTAACCTAATTTTTCTTTTTTCAATTTCTGCTTGTTTGTCTCTATGCCTTTTTGAAGCTAATGCTACTAATGTAATAAAATCTTCATATTTAATCCCAATTAATCGCTTTGATTCCTCTGGGTATGATTCTATTCTTTTTAAGGGACTTGTCATTATTAATACTCGCTTTTTTATCTTCTCTGTTTATTTTCTTATAAAATTTATTTTAAAGATAGGTCTATTCTATGCAACATAAATATGTAGTAATACAATTTGAATTTTAAGTTGCAATAATTCATAAATATTGTTTCTTTTAGAAACCAGGGTTCTTGTTTTTCAGCCGTGGTTCAGGATCAGGATAGCTATGTTCTACACACAAAAATAGGATTTATAATCACAACTATTAACTACACTCTATGTATAAGGTTTTTATACTCAGTTCCCAAGTTTTAATTATCTAACTTCACGCGAGAGATGCTGTCAGATGTACTATTGAGGGAAGAATAAATTATGCTTTGCTCATAATGACCTTAGCTGAAACTCCCAACACTAAAAACTCTCTCAATCCTTTTCTCACCCTGAATTACGAACCAGCTTTGGCATCCTTGGGTGATGATTATTATGATGAAGTAGCCGCAGCCGAATTTCCCCAACATACTCTGCGCTGGCGCAATGATGCCCTATTACCCAAATTGGGTCTAAATCCTCAAGATGTTCAAGATGAGGACTTTATTACAGCTTTTAGCTTATTTCAAGGACGCAAACCATTTTTAGCACTGCGTTATCACGGCTATCAATTCGGGGAATATAACTCCCAGTTAGGTGACGGACGGGGTTTTTTGTATGGTCAAGTCCGTGGTATTGATGGCGAACTCTATGATTTTGGTACTAAAGGTTCTGGGAGAACACCCTATTCCCGTGGTGGTGATGGGATGCTAACCCTCAAAGGTGGGGTCAGGGAAGTTTTAGCAGCAGAAGCCTTACATCAGTTGGGGGTTCGTACCTCTCGCTGTCTCACGATGATTGAAACTGGTTTATCCCTGTGGCGCGGTGATGAACCTTCACCTACTCGTTCGTCTGTAATGGTCAGGATGAGTAGTTCACATATTCGGTTTGGGACTTTTGAGCGTTTGTACTATTTACAACGTCCAGATTTAATTCAAAAGTTATTAGACCATGTAGTTGAGCATTATTACTCGCACTTAGTTAATGAACAAGATAAATATGCTTTGTTCTATGCCGAATTAGTTAAACGAGTCGCAGAACTAGTTGCACAGTGGATGGCCGCAGGTTTTTGTCATGCAGTTCTCAATACTGACAATATGGCAATTACTGGGGAAAGCTTTGACTACGGCCCTTATGCGTTTATTCCTACTTATGACCCTTATTTCACTGCTGCATATTTCGACTATTACAAACGCTATTGCTATAGTCATCAGCCGGGTATTTGCCAATTAAATCTGGAATTGCTCCAACAACCATTAAGGTCAGTTATCGATAAAGGTGATTTAGACGCTGGACTGGCAAAATTTGGTGATTATTACGTTGCGGAATATCGTTCTTTAATGCTGAAAAAATTAGGTTTTGAGCAGTTGCTTATGCCTGAAGCTGATGAACTGTTAAGTCTAACTATTCAATTTCTGCAAGATAGCCAAGTTGGGTATCATCAGTTTTTCTATGAAATGGCTCATACTTTCTCCTCTAAGTGGAGAGATGAACCAGGATTGGTACTCAACCCTTCAGATGTTGTACCTACATCGGATAAATCAGCAATTTTTGATAATTGGTGCTTACTTTACCATAAAATCTTAAATCATTCTGATCCTGAGCAAATGCAGAGTATTGCTGAAACTCTAAGTTATTACAATCCCAAAACTGTATTATTAAGACCTGTAATTGAGTCAATTTGGGAAGAAATTGCTCAAACGGATAATTGGCAACCTTTTTATCAGCTATTGCAGACAATAGAGACTAAAAGCTAGTACGTATGAGCCAAGATAACTCCGTACTGAGTTTGGCCAAATAAAAAATATTTTGTGTCTTTGTAGTTCAACATCTGTCACTACAAAGACACAAATCTATATTCTCTGTTTCAGAAACAAATATACTAATACTAATATTGGATAAATTTTTATTGTCGTAATATATCAAGCTAATAGCTATATATATGCTGAGTTGAAATGCTGTGATATAGATAATTATTTGAATTTAATTAGGCAATTAATTCTAAATTAAGATAAAATTTCATTTTGATTTATTGAAAACATCAAAAGGACATGATTGATAAAATTAAAAAAATGTAAACAATTAAGAAATAAATATAAAATCAATAGATTTAAGTCAACAAAGGATGTATAAATTGTTTTACGATTGGGATTTTGCGTAATTGTCCCCTTGCTATGGCTAATTTTAATTACTTACAAAGAAAAAACTAGCTACAGACTTGTTCAAAGTGCTGGAGGATGAATCAGTGTACAGGCAGCACAAACATCAGAGATTTACATTGGTGAAATTTTTTAGCCCCCAAAAGTTGCTGCCGCTTCTGGTTGGTGTTGTGATTTTCATTGTAGTAATTATCCTTTGGCAGAGATTAATAGTTGCAGAGCAAAACAATATACAAGAACTGATTCAACAACAAGCGATCGCAACTAAAACCGAATTAGTTACCCAACTACAATATCGCATTCTAGCCCTAGAGCGCATGGGGAAACACTGGCAACTGCACAATAGTATCTCAAAAACGCAATGGGAAGTAGAAGCCGCAACCTATATCCAAGATTATGGCGGCTACCAAGCAATTGAGAGGGTTGATCCGTCATGGCGGGTACGGTGGACTGTGCCATTAGCTAATAATCAAGCAGCACAAGATATTAACTGGAAGCAAGTAAATCAACAAAAGCAAGCCTTAGCAATAGCAGGTAGGAATCATCAAACTATGCTGACTCGTACAATGAAGCGAGAACCAGGTGTCTGGGGATTTTTAGCCTGTGTACCTTTATATAGTAACAAGCAATTTCATGGATTTATCTTAGGAATTTTCCACATTCAAACCCTTTTTGATTCTATTTTGCATATACCTGAGGGTTACAAAATTAGGGTATTTGACAGCAAAGATTTAATTTACAGCCAAGATACATCATCGCCAGTGCCAGCATCTTGGCATCAACAAATCAATATTGACTTGTACGGAGTCAACTGGCAATTACAGATTTATCCAACTCCTGAGTTATTAGCAGATTTACACTCACCTCTGCCCACCTTTGTCTTGCTAGCTGGAATATTAGCGGCTGGGGGACTCACATTATTAACTTATTTAGTACAAGTTACCCAAATTAGCAACCGTAAAATAGCAGCCATCAACCAAGAATTAGCGCAAAGAATTGCTGCACAACAACAAACAGAAATGGCTCTGCGTGCTAGTGAAAACCGATTGCGGCAGTTACTAGAAACAGCGAAAGTCATTCCCTGGGAATTAGATTTAAAAACTTGGCGTTTTACCTATGTAGGGCCACAAGCTGAAACCCTATTAGAATATCCTGTTGCCCAATGGTATGAAGAGAATTTTTGGTTAAATCATCTGTATGCCCAAGACAGAGAAAAGACATTAAGTATTTGTCTAGCAGCCATAGCTAGAGGCGAAAACCACGAGATGGAATACCGGATGATTGCCAGCGATGGCCGAGTTGTATGGCTGCGAGACATTGTAAGCGTAGTCCAAACCGATGGAAATCCCATGCTGCTGCGAGGTTTCATGTTTGATATTACCGACTTGAAACTAGTAGAAGCAACCCTGCGCTTGCGGGAGAGAGCCTTGGCTGCTACTAGTAATGGTATTGTCATTGCCGATGCCAAACTAGCCAATAATCCCATCATTTATGTTAACTCTGGCTTTGAGCAAATCACCGGCTACAGTGCCACAGATGTTATTGGGCAGAATTGTCGCTTCTTGCAAGGTACAGACACCCAGCAACCAACACTCAATGAACTGCGATTAGCCCTAAAAGCTGGGAAAAGTTGCACAGTGATTGTGCGAAACTACCGCAAAGATGGCAGATTATTTTGGAATCAATTAAACATTTCTCCCATTTATGACGAAACAGGTCAATTAACCCACTTCCTAGGCATTCAAATAGATATTAGCGAACAGCAGGCTGTACTTCGTGAACGCCAACAAGCAGAAATGTCGCTACGTCGGCAAGCCCTTACCTTTGAAAATATCTACGATGGCGTCATCATCACCGATTTAAAAGGGAAAATTCTCGACTGGAATCCTGCCGCAGAGAGGATCTTTGGCTATACCAAAGCCGAGATTTGTGAACAATCTATTAACACGTTACATCAGCCTGAAGCAGACGTAGCCTTGAATAACGCCATCATTGAAGACATTACTCAACATGGACGTTGGTCAGGGGAAATTAACTTTGTTCGCAAAGATGGTAGCCAGGGTATTTCTGAAACCACCATAGTACCTTTGCAAGATGAACAAGGACAAAATATAGCCACAATTAGCGTCAATCGAGACATCACCGAACGCAAACAATCAGAAGCTTTACTACATCGCAGTGAAGAACGCTTCCAAGCATTCATGAATCATAGTCCCACCCATGCTTGGATTACAGACGTTGAAGGTAAAATTATTTACCTAAGTGAAAATTATCGGCGCACCTTTAAATTACCTTTAAAAAAAATAATTGGCAAAAGCATTTTTGATATTTATCCAGCCCAATTTGCTCAACCCTTTCTAGAGACTATTCAAACAGTTGCTCGCACCAATCAAGTCGTGGAAGTTGTGGAGTCTGCCCCCTGTGCTGACGGCACAGTGCGAGATTTTTTGGTGTATAAATTTCCGATTTCCAGTCAAGAAGAGGCGTGCCTTATAGGAGGAATTGCCATTGACATTACTGAGCGTAAACGTGCAGAAGAAGCACTCCTTAAAAGTGAAGAGCGTTGGCAACTAGTCATTGAAGGCAATCAAGACGCGATTTGGGATTGGAATATTATCGCCCAGGAAACCTTTCGCTCGGCACGCTGGGCAGAGTTAGTAGGAGAAGAAAACTATCAACCCATCAGTAGTAACGAAGATTGTACTAGCCGCATTCATCCCGAAGATTACGATCGCGTCATCGCTGTCAAGCAAAATTATCTCAGTCGCAAAATCCCCAAATATGTCATAGAATATCGTCTGCGTTGCCACAATAACACTTACAAATGGGTATTAGTTCATGCTACTGCCCAATGGGACGAACAAGGTAATCCAGTACGGATGGTCGGCTCAATCAAAGATATTACAGAACGAGTGCAAGCACAAGAAACATTGCAAAGACAGTTAAATCGGACACTGCTCCTGGAAAAAATTACTCAGGAAATTCGTCAAAGTCTGGATATTAAAGAAATTTTTGCCACCGCCGCGACTCAAATTGGACAAGCTTTTGCCGCTGATCGCTGTTTAATCCATGCCTACGTTTGTGACCCCTCTCCCCGCATTCCCCTAGTAGCAGAATATAATAATGTCCCTGGTTTCTGCTTTATGGAGAAACTAGAAATACCGATGTCAGGGAATCCGCACGGTCTAGAAATGATGACCCATGATCGAGCGATCGCTTCACCCAATGTTTACGAAGATCCTTTACTAGAATCTTTCGTCCTCATGTGTCGGGCAATTGACTTGAAATCCATGCTAGCCATCCGCACCTCTTATCAAGGAGAACCCAATGGTGCGATCGGCTTACACCAGTGTAGCCATTTCCGTCAGTGGAATCAGGACGAAATTGAATTACTAGAGGCAGTAGCCGCACAGTTAGGCATTGCCCTTGCCCAAGCGCAACTCCTCGAAAAAGAAACCCGCCAACGGGAAGAACTCACTTTAAAAAACTTTGCCTTAGAACGGGCAAAAAGGGCAGCAGAAGCAGCAAATCGGGCAAAAAGTGAATTTTTGGCGATGATGAGTCATGAAATTCGCACCCCCATGAATGCCATCATCGGCATGACAGAACTACTGCTCAATACTGATTTGACACTCCAACAGCGAGACTTTTTAGAAACCGTCTTAACCAGTAGTGAAGCTTTGCTCACCATCATTAATGACATTCTGGATTTTTCCAAAATTGAGTCAGGGAAATTAGAACTAGAAGCACAGCCTGTTAATATTAGAACTTGCGTAGAACAAGTAATTGACTTGTTAGCCTCCAAGGCTGCCCAAAAAGATATTGAACTAGCTTATCTAATTGATCCCCAAGTGCCGACTCAGATTGTCGGTGATTTAACTCGTCTGCGGCAAATCTTAACCAACTTGCTCAACAACGCTATTAAATTCACCGAAAAAGGCGAAGTGATTCTTTCTGTACATAGCACTCCCAAAGCAAAAAACTGCTGCGAACTTCTCTTTAGCATCCAAGACACAGGCATCGGTATTCCATCTGAGAAGATGAAACGCCTGTTTCAACCTTTTGTGCAAGCAGATGCCTCCATGACTCGCAAATATGGCGGTACAGGATTAGGACTAGTAATTAGTAAACGCTTAGGGAGGATGATGGGCGGTCATCTTTGGGTGGACAGTCAAGGATCTGTGGGTGGTAGTCCCCCTTCAGGATGGCAAAGCCAAAAGCCCGTATCATCTACTACCTCAACCCCAGGTTCTACCTTTTACTTCGCTGTGACAGCCCCCATCTTTACTGATCCTCATGGCGATGAATTGATAACTGCCCCAACACAGTTGTTCGGTAAACGCTTGTTAATAGTTGATGACAATTCTACCAATCGCAAAATTTTGCGCTTACAAGCTGAACCTTGGCAAATGCAAACTTATATTGTGTCATCTGGTATAGAAGCGTTAGCTTTACTTGACCAGGAAATCAAGTTTGATATTGCAATTTTAGATATGCAGATGCCTGAAATGGATGGCTTGACCTTAGCGCGGGAAATCCGCAGGCGTTCTGCTTATCAATATTTACCCTTGGTAATCCTCACATCTTGGGGTAAGCAAGACAATGATTCTAATTTTAGAGAGATGGGATTTGTTACCTATCTCCATAAACCAATTAAGCAATCTCAACTGTACGATGTTCTTACCTATAATTTGGGGAATCAACCAATTCGAGCGAGTGTTTCTCATTCTCATCCCACCCCCATCGAGCAAAATTTGGCAGAGCAATTGCCACTACGGCTGCTGCTAGCTGAAGACATGGTAGTCAATCAGAAAGTTGCTCTACTCATGCTAAAAAAAATTGGCTATAGGGCTGACGTAGTCGCTAATGGGTTAGAAGTTTTAGAAGCATTACAACGTCAGACTTATGATGTCATTTTGATGGATGTGAATATGCCAGAAATGGATGGCTTAGAAACTAGCCGGAGAATTTGTCAAACTTGGAGTGCTGATTCTCGTCCCTATATTATCGCCATGACTGCTAATGCTATGCAAGGCGATCGCGAAGCCTGTCTAGCAGCTGGCATGAATAACTATATCAGTAAGCCAATTCAGATTGATGATTTAGCCAAAGCACTGGGTAAATGTCAGCCCCTCAAACTTCATGATCCCATCAGTTCCCAAATTCTCTGCCCCAACCCCAATGTCTCAGCAAATTACGTGTCAAAAATAAACACTATTGATACTAAAATATTGCAAGAATTACGTAATATGTTGTGCGGAGAAGCAGGTGCATTTGCTGAATTAATAGAATGTTACCTGACAGAAGCTCCTAAATTGATCCAAAATATTAGTGTAGCAATCACAACTAAAGATGCCCAAGCTATATGGAATACATCTCATAAACTGAAATCTAGCAGTGGCTCAGTGGGAGCAGTATTATTGGCACAACTTTGCAAGCAACTAGAAATACAGGGGCGTAGTAGTGACTTGGCAGGTATTACAGAAATCGGCTCACAACTTTGTCAAGAGTATGAGCGAGTCAAAACTGCTTTGCAAAGAGAAATTAATCAGGAGAGATCATGAACACTAGTGTCCTACAAGAGCCGTCTTTAATTCTCATTGTTGACGACGAGCCATTTATCAGGGCGCAGTTACGACTATCTCTACAATATGAAGGATATCGGACGGTAGAAGCTCAAGATGGTAGAGAGGCATTGAGTGTTTTTCATCAACTGCAACCAGACATAGTGCTTCTAGACGCAATTATGCCGGATATGGACGGATTTGAGTGTTGCACTCGCTTACAATTACTAGACCATAGCAAGCATACACCAGTTTTAATGATTACTGGACTGGAAGACAAAGAATCTGTTGATCGCGCTTTTGAAGTGGGTGCTATCGATTATGTTACTAAACCAATTCACTGGCCGGTTTTGCGTCAACGAGTCAAACGTTTGATTCAACAATCCCATCTCCAACAAAAGCTAGAAGCTGCTAATCGAGAATTAAAACGGTTGGTAACAATTGATGAATTGACTCAAATTGCTAACCGCCGTAGGTTTGAAGAATATTGTTCCCAAGAGTGGCACTGCATGGTAAGGGAGCAACTATCTTTGTCTTTGATTCTCTGTGATGTTGATTTCTTTAAAGCATATAATGATACCTACGGTCATCGGGCAGGCGATCGCTGTCTACAATTGGTTGCTAAAGCTATTCAAGATAGTGTCAAACGTCCGGCTGATTTAGTCGCCCGTTATGGCGGAGAAGAATTTGCTGTAATTTTACCCCGAACAGATGCTGAGGGTGCAGTTCATATCGCTGAGGCCATTTGCCAATCGGTGCGGTTGTTGGGTGTACCACATAGCACTTCACAAGCGAATATTTATGTCACCATCAGTGCTGGTGTAGCGACTATTACGCCTCAACCCAACTCCGATTTTCAAGAAATTATTGACGAAGCCGATCGCGCATTATATCAAGCTAAAATTGCCGGACGCGATCGCTGCCAAAAATACAACAAACTTCCCTCCTCTACTACTTTTTTATGGAAGGAAGTTGGGAAAGAATATTGAGGGCATGGGGTATGAGTTGCTTTTCCCCTGGTCTTTTCAATCAACAGTCAAGCTATGATCTTGATCAATCTCAATTACTAAATCAACCCATGAAGCAGATTGAGCTAAGGGTTTGATAAATAATTCTGGATGGAGCGATCGCCAAAAATAATTGACAAATTTCTCAATCTCTGCATCTGTCATCCCGGATTTACCAGCCGCAATCATTTGTCGTTCTGCTTGTTTGCGCCACTCTACAGAATATCGGTAATCCTTGGGGTATAATACAATTAAGCTATCTAATCTTTCCCACAGTGGCAAATATTCACTCAGCCGAGTATTCATGTCACGGGCAAATGCTCTATCGACATCAGTGATAATAGGTGGTGGGGCATCGTCAAATATTAGCGTATCTATCGGCCGCACACCGACAAACCAACCTTCAAATAACAAAATATCAACTTTCTCTACAATCTCTGGCTCAGTGCGATCGCCTGCACCACTGTAGGCAGATTTATCAAAGCGGGGGATGCTAACAGGCGTTTGTAATTGCCGAATTTGCTCTAGAACATTTATCCCTAAGTCTACATCGTGAGTTCCCGGTGGGCCACGCCAAATTAAGCGGGGATCTTCTTGGGTTAATGCTAGACGCTCATGATAAGTTTTATACAAGTCATCTAAAGATAAACTCACACTACAATATCCCAACTCCTGGAGAATCAACCCCAACAGTTGGCACATCGTAGTTTTACCTGTTCCTTGACTCCCTAAGATGCCTTGAATGAAAGGACGCTGTAACTTTTGATGTTGTGATGCTATTTTTACCGCCAGGGGTAGCCACAAGTCCCACAACACAGGTAACATCCTGTCTATGGGGGTATGCAGGCGATTTTGGCAAAATTGACTAAAAGCTGGTAATACAGATTGTAAAAGCTGCGATCGCTCTTGAATCACTTGCTCTACATTAACCGACGTGATCCCAAAGGCTTTTGCCCTTGATCTATCTTTTAAGGCTGCGGCTTGTGCTGCCTGTTGCCCACTTGCCGTCCCCATTGCTTGTAACCAATCGTTAATCATGAACCTAGTTTAAAGGCTTCAATAAATAAGCTATACGTAAAACCCACTTTCAAGAGGTTCAGCACTTCTACCCACAAGGCTCGCCTAGCAAAAAAACTCTGGCTATAGAATATTCTGCTTGTGACCTCTGTCATGACGACTAATACCCCAGCTACCCAAATATCTATTACACCACGTTGTCCTGCTATCGTGGAAATTGCCGTCCCCAAGAAAAAGCCAAACAAAAAGCTAATCAGCAGGAGCGACAGCCGCCGCCAAGGATTAGAAAACCATTGCCCCAAACGTCTAGCAATGGTATCAAGCAAGTTGTTAAGACGTGTGTTTTGCATTGAATCAGGCTTTACCTAGTCAATATTCATTGGGCATTGGGTATCGGGCATCGGGCATTGGATTTTTCTCCCTCTGCTTCCCTTACATCGCTATACCCTTCCGTCTTTATACACTAATTTGATCTGGCTATATCATTTCATCATGCCCAGGACTGGCTGTAAAATATTAAAAAATGTAAATAATATGCTGTTGGTATATTTGGTTGTTTAAGCAAAGCTACCTTGTGACTCAAATTACTTCCATACTAAAAATTTCTTCTGGTGTTTCACCGAGTAAATATATGTTATGGGTATAATATTTGGCGTTTATACTTGATCATGCCTGACATCAATTCCAGTATCATCAGGACTTTACACCTTTTTACCTTGAATATCTCCAGTAATGCTTCAGATAGATAATTCTCAGTAAATATGATATTTATGATACATTTGTCAGCCAAATTATCGAGATTTTCTATTAGGCAAGTAGAAAACTTCTCTTGAACGTAACTAGTGATAATAGGCTAGTATTTGGTCAAGCCTAAACAAAACATTATTTCTAAATCAATATCAATATGAAGTCTTCCGGGTATCGTAATGCTGCGGTTATCGCTGGCTCTTTGGCACTGATGGGTTTACTGTTAGGATGCTTAGATATGAGTGTGTCTTTTGAAACTACGAACCCAGATACATCGTCATCGCCATCTACTGTTGTAATACCAGAAAATCAAGATTTAGCATCACCTGTGGCATTGACAGATGGTAACTCTACGGCTATTTCAAATCCACTAACAACTCAGAGTAACAAATCAGAACAAAACACTAAAAAAGCTATCTCCATATTGGCTTCTCGCCAGTCCTTGAGTAGCAATACTAAATATTTAGGCAATTTACGCATGAGCAATCAAACAGATCAGCCTGTGCGATTGGCTCTATTGGCTCGACAGTCAGTTAAAAAAAGTTCAGTTAAAGAAAAAACTGATATTCCCGCCCATTGGGATTTTGATCCCCAAGAAGGCAGCGAAAAAGGGTTAATTCTGTCTCTACCTCAAGGCAACCTCAAAATAGAAACAGGTGATATCTTGGTAGCCTTTGCCCAGGATGGTTCTCGTCACTATTGGGGGCCATATGTTGTAGGAGAAAGCTCCCTACCTACCTGGGATGACCAAAAACAAGAATGGGTAATGTTACTAAGTAAGTAATGAGTGCTGAGTAATGAGTAATGAGTGGGGAGTCACCGAAGTTTGCCCGGTTCGCGTAAGCGTCTCGTAAGAGAGGGAGACCCTCCTTGCAACTTCTCGCTGTTAGCGGTAGCGCGGCGTTTAGCCGGTGCTGAGTTATTTTTGAATTTTGAATTTTGAATTGTTAAGAGTGGGGAATGAAAGTCCAAATCACGAAGAACAAAACGTAGTCACTCAACGACTAAATAAATGTTGACATTGACTATTGACTATTGAGTAACTACTGATGAGGTTAAAATTGAGCTTTCCCCAAGCTTTTGAGCAGTGGCTTAATAAGATAGTGAAACGTCCAGCCCTTGCTGTGACTGTGGTGATTGTGTGGTTAGTTGTACTTGGTTGGGTAGCTTACGGATGGAATTTAGGAAGTGTTGGCTTAATTGACGAAACTGAGCCATTATTTGCTGAAGCTTCCCGTCAAATGTTATTAACGGGGGATTGGATTACTCCTTATTTCAATGGTGAAACTCGGTTTGATAAACCTGCTTTAATTTACTGGTTGCAAGCGATCGCCTATGCTGTGATTGGGGTGAATGAATGGGCTGTACGTCTCCCCTCCGCACTGGCTGCAATGGGAGTTATGGCTTTGGTGTTTTATACTGTACATTGGTCTTTGACTAAAAAAGATGAATTAGAGCCTGTTTCATCTCTCACACGCCCCTATTTAGCCGCAGCCGTCGCCGCAGCCATCACAGCACTTAATCCAGAAATGATCATCTGGGGAAGGACTGGTGTCTCAGATATGTTGTTGACAGGGTGTATAGCCTCAGCTTTGTTGTGCTTTTTTCGGGGATACGCAGAAGGGGAAATAAAGCAGGGGAAGCAGGGGAAGCAGGGGGAGCAGGGGGAGCAGGGGGAGCAGGGGGAGCAGGGGGAGCAGGGGGAGCAGGGGGA